>JAYUSC010000391.1:0-3690 GCA_043755885.1 Pseudanabaena sp.
GTCATAGGTTTTAAATGGTTCGATTGGCGTAATGTCTTCAGCAATATCCAAGTCTTCTACGAGAACCCGAATTAGTTTGAGCTTTTCGATGGCAGTAAGCCTTCGTGCTGCTGGAATTACTTCGGCTAATGTCATGTTAGTCTCTCCGTAGTCTGAGATCTTGTAATCCTAGTTTACTTGATCAAATGCGATCGCCTTTCAAAAAAAATTAACCAAACAGCGATCGCCTATTCATCAAAAATTAAACTAAGGTGATCGCCCCATCATTCAAATAACCAAACAGCGATCATTTATTCATCAAAATCAACCAATCCTAAATGTTTGAATTCCGTATAGCTTGGGATCTCAACTTAAAACCAATTGTTGATTCAATTATTTTTTCCTTGATTTTACTAATATTGTCACGACTTTGAACAGGAATATCTAAAGCTTTTGCAAGTTTTTGTAAATCTGTTTTCTTAGAGTTTTTTAAAAGCTCTTCCGCTTCACTCCTTGAATGCACTTTTTGCAATAACTCTTCTAGATTTATTAAATTAGTAGAAGCAACCTTGTCAATATTTGTCTCTTTTTTAGCTAAAGCTTTATCTTTTTCGACTACAGTTCCAATTGTGAAACATTTCTTGCCGTTTATAATATCTTGAACATCATCATCAGAAAGAAGATCAAGAAGTTTAGTAAACTGTTGTAAAAGATTAGTAAAAATATTTTTATTCATTTTTCGCAATTCCAGATTTAGTAATAAACTGATCTGCAAAATCTTTGAGTTCTTGTACAATCTCTCTATGGGTAGGATTTGAATGCCTTGTCAATACAACTGGCACGCCATACAGAGGGGCTTCAGCATAAATATTTTTATTGTCTCGTAATTTATTTTTAAAGATAGGAAGACCCAATCTTTCTGTCTTACTAATGTATGGGCGAAGTGAAGAAATCGGCTCACCACGATTGATCTCGATCATAGTAAACACAACACCTAAGATTTTAGGATCGATAAATTGAACATTTGATTCATCTTCAAATTTAATAAATTCATTGTATTCCCCGACCAATTTATTTACGCTTTTAATTAAGTAGTCAATCCCTAAAGTCGAAAGATAATCTGGCTTAGCAGGAATCAAAATATTATCGCTACTAACAATTGCATTCTTTGTGACAATATTGAAATTAGGAGGGCAATCAATTAGTATTAGATCATAATGATTGTCGTTGATTTCTTTCAAACCATCAGCTAAACGATTATGAACTTTCAAGTAATTTATTTTAGCTTGTCTTAAGGTTCCACCACTAAGTTGAGTAGCTAATTCGAGATCAACATTAATAAGTCCAAGATCAGATGGAATAAGATCTAATCTGCCGCCATTGCCACTCTTCCTAATTTCAGTGTTTACAGTTTCTGGAGTAGTTACTAAAGATTCAAGCGAAAAAGCCCCTTGCTGAGTGATTGCGTCAAACCACTTCTTAATGGTTTTCGAGTTAGCATACTCCTTTTCCCAGACTTCGGGCTTTATAAATGAAAAAGTAAGACTTGCTTGAGCGTCCATATCAAGCAACAAAACTCGGTAGCCAAGCCACGCTAATTCAGAAGCAAGATTTGCTGTGACAGATGTTTTACCAACTCCGCCTTTATAGTTTATAACCGAGGTAACTTGCATGAGTGGATTATGTAGTGTCAGCTTAATAATATCGCTATAAGTCCTTTTTAAGCAGCAATTTGTTGATAATCAATCTCTGGAATACCTACCCTTACTTTAGCGTGTTTGATCGCCATACTACAAAGCTGACCCTCCTCATCTAAATCCAACAAAATATTCTCATCTAAATTTCACGTTTCCGCAGGTGCTTTTTGAGAAAAGACAATGTAAAGGGTGTCAGTATCCACAAAATACCTGATTTTCATATTTCTAGCTCCTTGAAGTTTCTATCAAAAATGTCATAATGTTTATACTCGTGTTTAAACAGTTCGCTTGTGAAATATTGCTATGGCTGAAGTAGTACTCGATATCAAAACATGGGGCAATAACTTAGGAGTCCGCCTACCCGCCGCGATCGCCCGTGCTGCCCATCTCCATGTAAATCAAAGAGTAAAACTATCCGTTGTTGATGGTGTAGTTATTATTGCCCCTATGCTCAATGAGCCATTAACCCTTGAAGAACGCCTAGCCAAATTTGATCCAGCTCGACATGGTGGCGAAGTTATGACAACATCTCAAAGGCTCGGCGCAGAACAATGGTAAAAAGCCTATGGATACCCGATCGCCAAGACATTATTTGGATCGATTGCAATCCACAGGTTGGACAGGAAATGAAAGATGTTCATCCTTTCTTGGTATTATCACCACAAACTTTTAATGAAAAAACGGCGATCGTGATTGGCTTACCGATGACAACAGCCGCATACAATGCTGATAATCCTTTTGCGATCGCAGTGGGTAAAGCTTCAGGGCGTAAAGCTGATAAAGCCAGTTATGTTCTTTGCCATCAGCCAAAATCCTTTGATTGGCGATTACGCGGTGCAAAACCACATCCCTCTGGAAAGCTAAATAACGATTTATTTGCTCAAGTATGCGATCGCCTTAATCAAATCATTCAGCTATAAATCACTCTCAAAACAAAGCAATAAAAAAGAGAGCCTAGGCTCTCTTTTTTATTGCTTTGTTTTATGAATTACACAGAAGCCAAGAAAGTCTTCTTATATTCCACAAGAGCTTCCTTCAAGATGGTTTCAGCTTCAGGGGAGAGCTTCTTCTCATCCTTAATGATTTCGCCATACTTAGGCTTGCTGGTTGCCAAGTAGTTGCGGAGTCCTTTATTAAATGCGCCAACTTGAGCAACTTCGAGTTCATCAAGATAGCCGTTAATTGCGGTGTAGATAATCGCAACTTGATCGCCAACAGGTAGAGGCGAGTATTGAGGCTGCTTGAGAATCTCACGCAAACGGATACCGCGTGCTAGTTGCGCCTGAGTGGTTTTATCCAAGTCAGATGCGAACTGAGCGAATGCTACAAGGTCATCGTACTGAGCGAGTTCTAGCTTGATCTTACCAGCCACCTGTTTCATCGCCTTGATTTGCGCTGCGGAACCAACACGGGATACTGAGATGCCAGGGTTGATCGCAGGACGAATACCAGCGTTGAAGAGGTCAGAAGACAAGAAGATTTGACCATCAGTAATCGAAATTACGTTGGTTGGAATGTATGCCGATACGTCACCCGCTTGGGTTTCGATGATTGGCAATGCGGTCATCGAGCCACCGCCGAGTTCATCACTCAACTTCGCAGCCCGTTCGAGCAAGCGAGAGTGTAAGTAGAATACATCCCCAGGATATGCTTCACGACCTGGTGGACGACGGAGCAAGAGAGCCATCTGACGATAAGCTTGGGCTTGCTTGGACAAGTCATCATATACGATCAAAGTGCCTTGACCTTTGTACATGAAATACTCAGCCAATGCTGCGCCAGTGTAAGGAGCAAGGTATTGCAAGGTGGCAGGATCGTTGGCGCTTGCCATAACGACGATCGTGTATTCCATTGCGCCGCTTTCACGGAGCTTGTTGACGACGTTAGCAACGGTAGAAGCTTTCTGCCCGATCGCCACATATACGCAGATACAATCCAAACCTTTTTGGTTGATGATTGTGTCGATCGCAACTGATGTCTTACCAGTTTGGCGATCGCCAATGATCAATTCGCG
>JAYUSC010000392.1:0-8782 GCA_043755885.1 Pseudanabaena sp.
AACGGTTACGCTTAGGTAAATTAGATGGTTTGGATTTAGAGAATTTAGCGGAAGAGATTGAATCTTTGGGTAATCAGAAACGATCTGAATTGGAAAATCGTTTGGCAGTTTTGCTAGGACATTTGCTCAAGTGGGATTTGCAGCCGAATTTGCGTGGTAAGAGTTGGCGATCAACAATTAGGGAACAACGCCGCGAAATCAAAAAATTAATTAGAAAAAATCCTAGCTTGAAGTCTTATTTAGATGAAGCAATGACAGATAGTTATGAGTCGGCTTTGGATCTAGTAGTGCGAGAAACCCCATTTGATTACAAGGATTTATCCAAAGAATGTCCTTATGCGATCTCTCAAGTTTTTGATGATAATTTTCCTGTCAGTGTAGAGGTTTGAGGTACAGCGATCGCACTATCATTCAAATCTTAAAACTGCGATCGCATATTTACCTCAAAACAAAAGTTTTAAGTTCAGCACAATAGTTAAGACTGATTTCTCATTTTGGATTTTGACGAGCATGACAGCAAATTTGTGGGACATAGTCCGTTACTTTAAACGCTATCGGACAATGGCAATCTGGAGCATTGCAGGTTCTAGCGCCTTTGAGATTATTGATCTGACTGTTCCCTATACAGTTGGGCAGATCCTGAATGTACTATCAGGGCGATCGCTCGATCGCGAAATTAATGGCTTGGTTGTCGGTGCATTGGGGCTGTTTGGTCAACCTGTGACTCAGACAACTTCATTAATCACGCTGTCGGGGCTGATTTTTGTAGTCACAGTCATCCGTGCGCCGATCCAAGTCTGGTTTGCCAATAACTTCCATTGGGAAATCGCCCTCAAATCTCGTCGTGACCAAACCCAAAAGGCGATCGCAAAAATTTTGACATTGCCAATCGAGTTTTATGATGAGCATAACGCGGGGCGGATTGCGGGGCGGGTGGCGCGTGGCTTAGCCAATCACATGTGGTCATATCCTGAAATCGCAGGGCAATTGATTCCCAAAGTTGTGCGAATCCTCGGTATTTTTGTGGTTATCTTTGCGATCGCATGGTGGATTTCGGCTTTCTTTTTAGTGTCATTTATTGTGGTGCTATTAGGCAGCTTACAAGCCCTGAAAGGCTTGACTATTTCTGAAGAAAGGTTAGATGTCCATCAAGAAAATACAGAAAGTCGTACTTCAGAAATTATTACCAATATCAAGACAGTTAAGGCTTTTGCGAATGAAGCTAAGGAATACAAACGCCAAAGCGATCGCCTCGAACGCGAAGCAAAAGTATCGCTCTGGGGAATTCATATTGGCTATGTGAAGCTAGGCATGGTGCGCGACACGGTTTTAGAATCTTGTCAGTTTGTCGTATTTGGCGCAGCCCTATTTGCGACCTTTGATGGAACGATGTCGATCGGACATTTTGTGACGATTTCTACTTTGGCAAGTATGGCTTATTCGGAAATCAAACCGATTTGTTTACTCGCTGAAGTGTTTGCCCGTCGCTATTCTTCGATGATGCGCTTTCATGAGTTTATGAAACAAGCAAACGGTCAAGATGCTGCGATCGCACTTCATTCAAACACCAAATATCCCCAATATCGCTTTGATGGCAAAGTGGAGTTTCGCAACCTCACCTTTGGCTACGATTGCGATCGCCCTGTTCTCGAAAAGATCCAGTTCACGATCGAACCCTATGAAACCGTGGCGCTAGTTGGGCGATCGGGTTCTGGCAAATCGACATTAGTGAAGATGCTGTTTCGCTACTTTGAGCCATCAGGCGGCGGGATTTTGATCGATGGCACGAATATTACCGAACTCGATATCACGGGCTATCGTAAACGTCTGGCGATCGTGCATCAAGAGGTCGATATATTTAATGGAACTCTGATGGATAATCTCGTTTATGGCAGACCGAAGGCAACCTTTGCGGAAGTCCAAGAAGCCTGTGCGATCGCAAGTGTTGATGAGTTCTTGCATCTATTACCGCGTGGCTATAATACGATCGTGGGTGAGAGAGGTGTGAGGCTATCTGGCGGTCAGCGTCAGCGATTGGGCATTGCGCGGGCGTTGTTAGTCAATCCTGATATTCTTGTGTTTGATGAAGCAACTTCTAGTCTTGATTATGAATCGGAGCGATCGATTCAACTTGCCATGCGTCGTATTCAAGGAACTCGGACGACGATTGTGATTGCTCATCGGCTCAGCACTGTGCGCGAAGCCGATAAGATTGTGGTTTTAGATAAAGGTCAAGTTGTGGAAATTGGCTCACATCAACAGCTTTTATCTCAAGGCGGTATTTATCATCGTTTACATTCGCTACAAGAAACAGGAGAATTGTTATGAGGTGAAATTAAGTTCGCAGCACTGCACAGCTTTTGTTGATTAGTTTTGCGTTTATGTAGCACCATATTAATGTTATTTTGCTGGTGTTGGTACTGGTTCCGTCAAGTGAGATTGTTTGGCTAAAACCCTTGTCAAGCAAGGGTTTTAGCCATTTCAAGGTGGAATTGTCGAAATCCAGATACCAAAAGGGTTTCAGAGCTTTTTCTCATAGTGCGGAACCAGTGCTGGCAAGATATGGGTTAAGTAGCGATTACAAGTCCCTATAAATTAGCATAAGTCTATGGCTGCGCCCTGTGGCGCAGCCCCCTACAAAAATCTAAATCATTTAGGTAGGAGCAATCCCCCCGTGGTTGCCCTGCTTGGCTAGCAGCAAGAGATTCATCGTCTGCGTTCTGCATAACATTCAGTTAGTATGACTTTTGGGCTTCAACTTTGTCCAAAGTCTAAGTTAGTGAAACGTAACACATCAATTAGTTGTCAATGATGGGTTATGCTACCGCTAAACCATCCTACGCTTAATTCCAATAACTTTAGGTGATATGATTGCGTTTGGGAATAACTCATGCGTCAGCAACGAAGTCTTTCAAGTCATATTGTAGCCAATCAACATGAAATTACTTAAGTCAATCGCAACGCCAAAAAAGCACAACATTCAGCTAACGCCGAAAGTAAAAGGGCTAAATCTGAGTTCGATTATAGTGTTACCGTTTATACTGCAAATTATTGGTGCAGTTGGATTGGTTGGCTATCTGTCTTTTAAAAGTGGACAACAATCAGTAGAAGAGTTGGCTAATCGGTTGGAAGTAGAAATCTCTAATCGAGTTGAAAAAGAAACAATTAGCTTTTTAGATACCCCGCATATAGTCAATCAAGTTCTGCTCTCTAGTATTTATAGCAACAATCTGAATGTAGAAGACTTACCAACTTTAGAAAAATTCTTTTTCAATCAAATTAAATTACATGGAATTATTCCATATCTCTTTTACACTGATGATTTAGGTAATTTTACGGGCGTTCAGAAGCTAGATAATGGTCGATTTATTGCTAAGGTCAAAGACAAATCGACAGGCGAGAATCGAAATATTTATGATCTTGATGAGCAAGGTCGTCGCATCAAACTAATCAAAAGTGCGAAGTTTGACAGCAAAGAGTATTCTTTATTCAAGAAGCCTAGCGGAACAGAAGCAAAAAGAATCAACCAATCAATTTGGAGTGAAGTTTCTCTGTCCTCTAGCGTGTTAGCTTTGGAAATCAAGGCGGGCACGGCTGTATATAGTGATTCTGGTAAATTGAAAGGTGTGCTTGGCGTTGAGATTTTTCTGCCTCAAATCAGTCAGTTTCTGCGTCAGATCAAAACCAGTAAATCTGGACAATTGTTCATCATCGAGCGTTCTGGTGAAGTAATTGCGAGTTCAACGACAGAAGCGCCTTACATCAAAAAGAATAATATCCAAGTTCGACTGATGGCAACAGAAAGTAAAGAGCCTTTGATTCAGGCGACTACCAAAAATCTAGCGCAAAAATTTGGTGATCTTAAGCGGATTCGATCTAACCAAAGTTTTATATTTGAATTTAATGGCGAACGACAATTTGTCTATACCAAACCACTAATAGACCAGAGAGGAATTGATTGGTTAGCAATTATTGTTATTCCTGAATCGGATTTTATGGCGCAAATCTATGCCAATACGCAAACAACTATTTACCTTTGTCTGCTCGCCCTTTTTGTCGCGATTGGGCTAGGCTTGATCACCTCTCGCTTGATTGCTCGACCGATTTTACGCTTAGGCAGAGCGGCGGCGGCGATCGCAAAAGGAGATTTAAAGCAAAAAATAGAAAGTAAAGGCATTATTGAACTGGAAGTATTAGCCAATTCTTTTAATGAGATGGCGCAGCAACTAGAATCATCCTTTACAATTTTAGATGTGACTAATCACAAACTAGATCAAGTAAATCGAGAATTAGCAACTACTAATCAAGAATTAGAAACTAGAGTCGAACAAAGAACTACCGAACTACAGCAAGCTAAAGATCGCGCCGAAGTTGCCAATATTGCCAAAAGTGAATTTCTGGCTAATATGAGTCACGAATTGAGAACGCCATTAAATGCGATTTTAGGATTTACGCAAATCATGAATCGCGATCGCAGCCTCAACAAATCTCAAATTGACAACCTGCATACCATCGGTCGTAGCGGTGAACATTTGCTAGCTTTAATCAATGATGTTCTCGATATGGCTAAAATTGAAGCAGGAAAAATTGTCCTAGATCAAACCGATTTTGACCTGTGGGAATCTTTAGATGTAGTTATAGAGATGTTTCAAATCAGGGCGGAAACGAAGGATTTATATCTCGATCTTGAGAAATCAGCAGATTTGCCGCAATTTATCCGCACCGACGAAAAGAAAGTTCGTCAGGTTTTGATTAATTTGATTAGCAATGCCCTCAAATTCACTATCTCAGGCGGTATTACCGTTAGCGTTAAGCTTGAAAATTCAGGAATTGATCCATTCTTAAATCCCAAACAATTGCATATCAGTTTCTCGGTTACCGATACTGGTGTTGGCATTGCTACCGAAGAAGCTGACAAGGTATTTGATCCGTTTATGCAGACAGAAGCAGGGCGGAAATCTGAGCAGGGTACGGGTTTAGGCTTGCCGATTAGCCGTAAGTTTGTGCAGCTTATGGGCGGTGATATTACCTTTAGCAGTGAAGTTGGGATTGGCACAGTTTTTGACTTTAATATCCAAGCTGAGATCAGTGAATCTGCCAATGCGATCGCAACGAAAAACACCAGCCGCGTCATGGGACTTGTCCCTAATCAACCAACTTATCGCATTTTAGTTGTTGACGATCGCTGGGAAAATCGCCAAATTTTGGTGCAATTACTAACTCCAATTGGGTTTGAAGTAAAAGAAGCCAAAAATGGACAGGTTGCGGTCAAAATTTGGGAGCAATGGCAACCACAGCTAATTTGGATGGATATGCGAATGCCGATCATGAATGGTTATGAAGCCACTAAGCAGATCAGATCGCATGTTAACGGAGCCTCGACGCAGATTATTGCGCTCACGGCTAGTACCTTAGAAGAAGAACGAGCGATTGTGCTGGCGGCGGGTTGCGATGATTTTGTTCGCAAGCCTTTTCTAGAAGATATAATTTTTGAGAAGATGTCCGAACATCTTGGTGTGCAGTATGTTTATGAAGCGATCGCCCCCCGCCAGATCAAATCTCGTCCATCTCTAGTCAAATTCACGGCTGAATCACTGTTGGTAATGCCCAAAAAATGGTTAGATCAACTAGATAAGGCTGCCTCACAATTAGATGAAAATGCGATCGCCCTATTATTAAACCAAGTCCCTGATCAGCATTTTCAGGTAGTCAAAGAGATCGAAAACTATATGAACGATTATGAATTTGATCGGATTATTGCTTTAGTACAAGGGGCGATCTCTTTATGAATGAATCGATCGATCCAGATCACAATCCATCTTCAGCGATCCTGACTGGGTTCACAAATACCGAAAGAATAATTTTGATTGTTGATGATTTACCTGACAATCTCCGCGTTTTGTCCGCCGCCTTGTCGGGGCAAGGATTTCAAATTCGTTGCGCCAAAAGTGGTGCGATCGCTCTGAGGGCGCTGGAGACGACATCACCAGATTTGATTTTACTAGACATCAAAATGCCCGACATGGATGGTTATGAAGTATGCCAGAGACTCAAAGAATCTGAGATAACGCGTGATATTCCTGTTATCTTTTTGAGCGCCTTAGATGATGTCTTTGATAAAGTCAAAGCTTTTAATATTGGCGGTGCTGACTATATTACCAAACCATTTCAAGTTGAAGAAGTTCTAATTCGTGTCAAATATCAACTTGCATTAAAAGCTGTAGAAGTAGAAATTCAGCGCCTCAATCAAGAACTGGAACTGCGCGTCGAAGAACGTACAGCCGAATTAGCCAAAACTAATGAAGAATTAGCGTTAGAGATCATCGAGCGTGAACGTACATCAGAATGCTTGAGAGTTAGTGAAGAACGTTTAGAAAGCATTTTAGGTTCGATTGAAGATGTGATCTGGTCAATGCATCCAACTGCTTCACAGTTTATTTATTTTAATGCGGCTGTAGAAAAGATTTATGGTTATCCCATTTCTAAGTTTTTTGCAGATCCTGGATTCTGGCTCAAAGTAGTTCATGAGGACGATCGCGAACGGATTGAAGTTGCTAACCGTGGCATTATGATGACAGGGACTGTCTGCGAAGAATATCGAATTTTACGCCCTAATCGGGAGGTGCGCTGGGTCAGCGATCGCCGCTATCTTGTTTACGATCGCGATGGCAAAGTGATTCGGATCGATGGCATTGTCCGCGATATTACCAGTCAGAGACGGGCGCAGGATCAATTAGTGCATGATGCTCTTCATGATGCCCTGACAGGTTTGCCAAATCGCAATCTGTTTATGGATCGCGTCGAGCAGGCGATCAAATATGGTAACCGACATGCTCAATATATGTTTGCGGTGATGTTCATTGATCTAGACCGTTTTAAAATGGTTAATGATATGTATGGTCATTTAATCGGCGATCAGTTTTTGCAGGCGATCGCAAAGCTGTTAGAAAGTTGCTTGCGATCGGTTGGCGATACGGTCGCTCGTCTGGGTGGCGATGAATTCACGATTTTGATTGATGACATTCAAGAAGTCCACGAAGCCTTAATGATTGCCGATCGCATTCTCACGAAGTTTACACATCCGATTAACTTAACCACTCAAACCATTTTTGCTAGTGCCAGTATTGGGCTGGTGATCAGCAATCGCGACTATGCGAATGGAAATGATTTGCTCCGTGACGCAGATATTGCCATGTATCGGGCGAAATCTCTGGGTAAAGGAAGATACATTCTCTTTGACAAGGAAATGTATGAACAGAACTTAAAAGTGAGTCAACTTGATAGTGATCTCCATTACGCTTTAGAGCGCCAAGAGTTTGAGTTGTATTACCAAGCAATCGTCTCTTTGCAATCGAATAAACTTGCAGGATTTGAAGCTTTGATTCGTTGGCATCATCCCGAACGTGGATTAGTATCGCCTAATGAGTTTATTCCGATCGCCGAAGAAACAGGTTTGATTATTGCGATCGGTGATTGGGTTCTCCATCAAGCTTGTCAACAAATGCGTACTTGGCGAAGCAAATTTCCTGAAGCCAAATCTCTTAAGATGAGTATTAATCTTACTTGTCAGCAAATACGCGAAAAAAATCTGATCGAGAAGCTAGATCGGGTTTTAGCAGTGTCAGGGCTCGATGGCAGTACGATCCGCCTCGAAATCACCGAAAGCTCGATGATGGATCAGGGTGAAGAAACGATCGCCAAATTAGAACAATTACGCGCCCGTAATATTCAACTAAGCATTGATGATTTTGGACAGGGTTACTCATCTCTTAGTTATTTGCATCGCTTTCCTGTGAATACGCTCAAAATCGATCGCACCTTTGTGGAGCTAATGAATGAAGGTGGGCAGAATCTGGAAATTATTCGCACGATTATTATTCTGGCTCATGCCCTAGAGATGAATGTCGTGGCGGAAGGAGTAGAAACTAATGAACAGGCAGTGATGTTGAAACAATTGGGCTGTGAATACGGTCAAGGATATTTCTTCTCCCGCCCGATTATTGCCGCCGCCGCCGAGAAACTGATTGAATCCACCAAGTCCCTTGGCATAATTACAACCCCATAACCAAAATCTGTACCGCCCGCGTAGCGGGCGGTACAGATTTTGGGATTTTACAGAGCCGCTTCAACAAGATTAAGTCATTTGCAGCAAAGCGCAAACACAATAATCGTTGTATGCTGATCAGCTTAAACATCAAAAGTACTTGCATTTTGCCCCCCATGCTTGACAGAGCAGCGATAACCGTAGCAATTTCCCTATGTCCCGAAGAAGCCGTTTGTTACTTAGCGAGGGTCTACACAACCTTAGTTGTTTTTAATCCTCCTGAGTTTATCAAGACTTCGATCGGAACAAGAGTGTTGATTCATTCTCTTGGCTACCCCGACAATCCTGAGTCGGCGCATATATGTCGGCAACTCATGGATGAGTTTGGCTTTGATGCTGATACTTTTCCTGCGTTTGCGATCCAAGGACTAGCCACGATCGCTTCTATTTTTCCTTGCGATCGCAATAATCTAGATATAGATTTTGAATTCGATCAACAGCTTGATATCGCGCCAACTAGCCTGATTGATATTCAATCAAGAGTTGAAGATCGCGGGCAATCAGCATGGCTAATGCAGCTAAAGGAAACTTACTTTTTGCAAGAGCCAATTTATGATGTTTTGCCACCAATGAACACAGAAACAGGGCAGGTATGGCTCCCGCAACATAAACCCCATTTAGAAAATTTTCAAAATGCGCTAAGACGGGATATTCTCCGCACTAAAGTTTAAAAAGCGG
>JAYUSC010000393.1:0-1567 GCA_043755885.1 Pseudanabaena sp.
AAGCCCGCCGAAACTGTTTTGGGTTTTTTATGGAGATACTCGCACAATCGTGCCTACGGTGACTTGGCTAAATAATTCGCGGACATCTTCGTTATACATACGAATACAACCATGAGATGCAGCTTGTCCGACCGAGGCGCGGTTAGGTGTGCCATGAAACCCAGACCAATCTTTACCATTTGTCCAGAATCCAATCCAGCGATCGCCTAAAGGATTTTCAGGATCTTTGCTAGGAATCACGTCACCTGTAAAAGGATTTTGCCAAGCAGGATACTCAATAGTCTCTAAAACCCGATGATTACCAACTGGAGTACTCCAGCCTTCCTTTCCTACCGCTACAGGATATGTTTTTAAAGCGATTTCACCGTGAAAGGCGGTAACTTTGCGCTTGCTGATGCTAACTTCGAGACGAGTTATTTGCATCAGTTCACGATCCCAAAGTTGTCGATTGGGATTAATCGTATAGAGCGATCCGATGGCTGGCAATTTCTTTTGATAAGCGAGAGCTTGATAAAGAAGTACTACCAGTTCACTTTTAGTAATCGCCGTAGTAGGCGTGAGAATACGCGGATCGGGATAATTAGTGACTAAGCCTTGCTGCGTAAGCGTCGCGATCGCAGGGATCGCATAGTCAGGGACTTTCAGGGCATCACGATACATTGACAGCAAATATGTTTGCGGCATTTTGTGGGCTTTGCTATTGAGGCTAAGTTGACTTGCGATCGCAACTAATACTTCTGCTTTGGTGGCTGGCTCATTTAAGCGCGTTGTAATCTTGGGAGCTTTGCGATTAGCAAAGGCAATTTCTAATAAGTTAGCCAGCTCAGCGCGAGTAATATTGCGATCGGGCTGAAATTGGCTATTTGCATCAGAATTAACTAAAGCCGCATTCAAAACGGGCTGTGACAATAAACCTTCGACAAATAAGCGAGACCAATGATTTTGTAAATCTATGAATAAAAAGCGATTAGGACTTGATTTATTGGCAGAATTTACTTTTGCTTCTAGAGCATTTACCTCAAAGATCTGATTTTGAGTATTCCCGCTTAGTGAAATAAAAGTAAAAATATTTGCGGCGATCGCAACATTCACAAAAGAAGATAAAAGATTTTGCGATCGCATTCTCATAAATTTCAATTGCTGTAAATTTTGATATCGAGTTAATCATTTAAAGTATACTTCGCCCATTCAAATCCTGCCTTCAGCCATCAGGATATTTTGGCGCAGCGATTGTTATCCTTAATGTCGATCTACCAAACTGCGATCGCGAAGGAATATTGCTTTTATTCGTTTGGCGATGCGATGTTGCTATGGCAGTAAACTATAACCAATAGTAAATAAGGAAAAGCGAAATTGAATTACAACCGTACATTTGCAGAACTGGAGACAAAATCTGTCAAGTGGTGGCCGAAAGAATTAGAAGCAACGGTTGCCGCAGAGAGTGTTATTCCCAAATTGGTTGCAACACAAGATCGGTTTATCAGTATTCTGAAACTGTCGGGCGATAATCCCTATCAAATTTTTGATGTTTTGCAAGCATCTGGAATGTCGGCAAATCTGTTTCTAA
>JAYUSC010000394.1:0-3674 GCA_043755885.1 Pseudanabaena sp.
GCGGACAAAGCCCGCCGAACCAATTTTAGCTTTTATTAGCTTTTATATGTACAGGTTCTTTGATTTTCATTCGTAAGGGTGCGGGTAGCGCACCCCTAACTTGTTTGGGTTTTACGTAAACTTACGATAACATCGGGCTGTAATTAAATGAGGTTGAAATACCTCAAGAAAATTAGCTTGTAAGGTGCGGAAAAAAGTGTCTACAGTTTCAGGATCATCTAAATGAATTGGATGCTCATTTTCAAAACCCTTAAAGAAATACCAGTTAACAATAATTTTTCCTTGAGGAGAAAGCATCTTGTGAAACTGCATTAATTGATCGCTAGGATCGGGTAAATGCTCCAGTACATCAAAACATAAGACCGTATCAAAATATCCCGCCAATGCTTCTTCTAAAGGGATTTCGGAACGAAAAGATATTTTGTGGCTTAGTCCTAGCTGTGCGACTCGATGTTCGACAAAGCCGCGATTAATCGGATTAATATCGCAATAGATCACCGAATCGACATTTGGACACATTGCAGTTGCGATCGCATGAGTACCAATGCCGCCACCAAAATCAAGTACTCGCCCCTTCGCTTGATCGGCAATTAGTTTGAGCGTGCCACCAATATAGTCCTGACTCTCAAGATGCCAAGTACCGAGCTTGAATAAATACATCTCGCCAACTTTATCCTTGTAAAAAGCAGTTGCTTCTTCCCAGTCAAAGTCAGTATTTCCTAAATTTTCTAAATCATAACGGCAATTTTGCAATTTCTCGGTAATTGTTGCTGCATCTAGTTTTAAGAACTCTTGCAAGTGTTGCTCTAATCTAAAGCCGTCTTGCCAATATGCTTCCAAGAAAGTCGGCGTAGGAGATGAAATCACCATGTTTGATTGCGATGTAGCGCTTTGCGCCCAAAAAGATTAACAATATTAAGATTGTCTCACAAAAACAGATAAGGATGGACAGCGCTTCGCGCTGTCCATCCTTATCTGTTTTTACCGCGCTATTTGGCGAGAGTGCGGAGTAGCGATCGCTGATTTTCATTCATGTTTTGCAAAACCTGTTTAGCATCACTGTTTTGCAACATTTGTAAAAGCTCTTCAATTTCTGTATTTAGGACAGTAGAAATTGGCTCCTTCACCTTAGATTTTTCACTGGCTGGAGATGCTTTATTTGTTTCTACATCAGGCATTACACAAGTACCTGTTTCACAATCCATACCTAGCTGTTGCCAATAGATGGTGGGAATTACTTTGCCGCGTTGACCAACATGCTCATGTTGGAGGAGATCTGTTTGCAGATAGTTGCGAGGGGATGCATAGAATTTGACATCACGGGCATAGGGAATTGTGAAACAGCCAAATGCTTTACGGTATTCTTCAGAACCAAGAATTTCATGAAAAAATACAGATACGCCCTTCATCATCAGCAAATCCATATACTTGGCAATTTCTTCTTTGCCTTGTAGCGCTCTGCCGAGGAGATGCTTAAAGCTCCATTCCACAAATTTAAGATTTGAGCAATCTTGATAAAAACTATTCAGATAAACAGATGACACGACCAGCTCACCGATGAAGTGGCGCACACCAAGCTTCCCTTTCAGGAAATCCTTTTCGATCTTGGCGATTTCTTTGCGTTCATAGGTATAGGGCTGGCGCTCTAACACTTGAGCATAAATCTGATGCAGCGCGGTTTGACGCTCTACTTCTGTGGACTTGCGATCGATAGTAATGGGGGTATATGTATCCATGACAACTTCTCCAAAAAATCTCTAATAAAACGATTTACAGTGTTTTTAAATGAGTGCATACTCGTTTAAAAAACAAGAAACAATCACAATCAGGGTTTGGAGTTGTCATTTTGCCTACAGCAAAATGACAACCGCCTAAGCATTGAGCAATGTAGATGTAGACATGTCTGAATAGGGTTTGATCAGTGATGTACATTCTGCGGGTAACATCTCGTCTATAACTGATTGCATAAGGCGATATGCAGTGGAACATTCCTTAGCAACTTGATAGGATTTGATGATGTTTGCGAGCCAATCCATTAAGGTTTCACGAAAAAACAGTTCATCATCACGCAATACTGATAGCGATATATAACGAATCACGTTAGACATGTCATATTTACAGCGTTGTAATTGCTTCTGGACTAATTCAGGATATTGCTGTGCCAAAAGCTTAAGCGATCGCATCGTGATTTCATCAGCGTGATCGCGTAAAAGATTGTAGGTCTTAACCCGTAACGGAAAATTGTTAGCAAAGCGCTCTAAACTGAGAAGATCACTGTCAGTTAGATAAACGCTTTCGATACCCCTAGTCTTTTCATCCAAGATCCGATTCATTGTTAACATAATCTTCCTGATAACCCCTCAAATAAATTTAGTAACTGTACCTAATTCCCTTTGCCACGAACTTGAAGAATACTTTGTCTCGGATAATTCCCCCAACAGCTAAAACAATAGAATTGTATTTGTCTATATATTCAAAAATGAAATTAAAGTTAACTTAATGATATATTTCGACATATAGGGGAATCGCCACAAAAAAATTGGTTCCTTATTAAATTTCACAACATTTTTGTTAAAATAGTTCCTTGACAAAACGTAATATTTAGATACATCCATGCAATCGGCAGTACGAATTGAAAATCTCAGGAAAACTTATGGCGAGACTGTTGCCGTAGATGGAGTTTCTCTAAATGTTACACAGGGGCAAATTTATGGGCTACTGGGGCCAAACGGGGCGGGTAAAACTACGACCATGCGTTGCCTTTGTACTCTGACTACGCCTGACTCTGGGTTAATCGAGGTGGCTGGGGCAACCGATGCAAGAGCAATTCGCAATCGGTTGGGCTATGTTGCTCAAGAAGTAGCATTAGATAAAGTTTTGACGGGGCGCGAATTATTACGGTTTCAAGCGGCTCTGTATCATATTGCGCCAAAACAAATCAGCGATCGCATTGATAGCGTCTTAGATTTGCTGCAACTAGAGCCTTACGCCGATAAGCTTTCGGGGACATATTCGGGTGGTTTGAAAAAACGTTTGGATTTGGCGGCGGGTTTACTCCATCAACCATCGGTACTCATTCTCGATGAGCCGACCGTTGGCTTAGATATCCAGAGTCGGTTCGCGATTTGGGAGTTTTTACGCAAGCTCCGCGCATCGGGCGTGACCGTATTAATCTCAAGTCATTATCTTGAAGAAATTGATGCCCTTGCCGATCGCGTGGCGATTATCGATCGGGGCAAAATTATTGCCGAAGGCACGACTGATGAGCTAAAAACTAAAGTGGGTGGCGATCGGATTACGGTCAGGATTCGCGAATTTGCCGATCGCCAAGAGGCGGAACAGGCGAAAAAGATTTTGCAGCAGTTACCAATTGTCCAGAGCATCACCATTAATTCGGCTCAAGGTAATGCAGTTAATTTATTTGTGACCCCTGATCCCAACGCAATTAGTGAAATTCAAAATATGTTGACAGCGGTTGATATTGAAGTATTCAGCCTGTCCCAGTCACGCCCTAGCCTTGACGATGTATTTCTAGCGGCGACAGGGCAAACTATTCTTGATGCCGAAATCGCGCAGTCAGAGCTATTGACAGCAAGTAAAGGCAAAAAGAAATCTAAAAAATAAAAGCCAAAAAGAGAGTTGGCGTCCTGCCCCGTGCACTCCAGCGGAATAGT
>JAYUSC010000395.1:0-1565 GCA_043755885.1 Pseudanabaena sp.
ATGATCTGCCGCATCGGTGGATCGGATTCCAGCCATGTATTATCGATATCTTCATCTCGCGGTTGGTAGGCAAAGGCAAGATTTCCCGATAGATTAAAGGTGACATGAATATAATCAAGTTGCGATCGCCATTTGCCTTGAATGGAAGTAATTGCAGCTTCGGTGGGAATGCGATCGAGCCTCAAACAGCGATTATGCTTCAGAGCCACAACATCGTCACTACTTGCGGATTCTTCGCACCAACAGTCTAGATAGAGTCGCTTGTCGTGACCTGTGACTTTAGCATGATAAATCGAGAACTGATGTGGGCGATCAGCCGCATCGAGATATTGCAGACGAAATGGTTGTTGTTGCTTGATATAGCGATCTATGGTATGCCGCCAAATTTCAGGAGGTTTGTCCAGAAATCGCTCTATATCCCGCCGTAAAGGTGAGCTAAGTTCGCTACGTTCGAGTAGCAGATTTGCTATGACCTTCGCGTGATCAAGTTCGCCATAATCAATTAATAACTTGAAAGTACGCGAGAGAGTCTCGATGCGATCGCTAGCCCAGTCGTTGTTTTTAGAAATCTGGATTTGCTTACGGGCGATCGCTTCGACTAGTTTCGAGATATTAGGGCGATCGCCCCACATCATGCCAAGTTCCATTGCGATCGCTTCTAAGTTAGATTTATCGCGATCGGATATAGATAATGTGATTGATTCTCCTTTGCGTGACATGGTATTGCTAAGATTTGAGAGCGTCGCGATAGGCAATCACCGCTTCAGTTTGATTAGTTGCATCTCGGAACTGACTAAGCAAATCAAAATCAAGTTCTGGTAGAAATTCACTACGAAGGATGTTTTCGTGCCTTGTCTCATCAAGTTCACCTCTAAGTCGATAGAGTTTCCATTGCTGCTGTTTTTCTATCCATAACCAAACTTCAGGAATACCCCAACCGCGATACACCTCTAACTTATCGATTCCACCACTGGTCAACACAATCTCAATTGCAATATCAGGAACTTCTCTCAATTCACCAAAGCAATAACATTCATCAGGCTCTAGTCCTCTTTGAACAATTTCTTTCCTAAATGTGGTTTGACCATAACCATTAAGATTGATCCGCCGCTCCACAAAATACATCTCAAGCAGACGCGCAAAGATAGTTTTTAGACGTTCGTGTTTGTTAGATGTGGTCATAATTTCTAAAACACCATTGAGATAGGCCATGCGGAGAGCTGGATATTCATCGATATAAATATTGACAAGGGTGCTGTATTGTTCCCATGTCACTTCACTAAGGATGAGTCGTTGCCCTTCGGTGTTAGGCAATTCGATAAATTCTCTGGCTAAAACTTCTAGGAGTGTCATGACTAGTAAGCTCCGACGATAATAATTTTGGCTATTTTAATCATATGCGATCGCTAGACAATCTTATTTCACTAAAAAATACACGGACACTTTTATAGGTGTATATCTTGTCAAATGATTGTATAACATGTAAATATGTAGTTATTGAAATATGTAAGGTCAAAAATAAATTTAGTATTTAAAAATAAAAAATATAAGGTATATTACAATCA
>JAYUSC010000396.1:0-8754 GCA_043755885.1 Pseudanabaena sp.
GAAACTTTTGCCGATGTTTTTGTTGATTGCGATCGCAAAATCTACATTAATTTTGATCAATCACAAATTCCGCAGGAAACCAATATTGATCCGCGCTCAGGGCTTGTTTTAGGAACAGGACTGATCGATCTTTACAGCAATAGTAGCGAGCCGGGGCATGAATCTAGAGAAACGATATCGGAGCTAGTGCAAGCTGCTAAGAATGGCGGGTTTGCCACGATTGGCATTTTGCCTAATACTCAACCTGCGATCGATGACATTGCGGCTTTAGAGTTTTGGCGCAATGTCCAGCAAAAACATGGCGATATCCTGCAACCTTGGGGCGCGATTACCAAAGGCTTAGAAGGCAAACAACTCACCGACATTGCCGAGCTATCCGAATCCGTAATTGGCTTTACTGATAGCAAACCGATCGCCAATTTGCTGTTGGTGCGCCGCGCCATGGAATATATCAAACCATTTGGCAAACCGATCGCCTTATTTCCTCAAAACCCTGATCTCGCAGGTAGTGGCGTAATTCGCGAAGGAAAATGGTCACTCCAATATGGACTGACAGGCTATCCCGCCGCCGCCGAAACCACTGCGCTTGCCGCCTTAATCGAGTTAGTTCGTCTCACCAAAACACCCACCCATTTCATGCGCCTCTCCACCGCACAGAGCGTGGAACTCATTGCTCAAGCCAAAAATGATGGATTGCCTGTCACCGCTAGTACCACTTGGCTACATCTCTGTCACTGCGATCGCGATTTGGCAACATATGATCCCAATCTCCGCCTCAGCCCTCCCCTCGGCAGCGAGTGCGATCGCATGGCATTAATTGCAGGTGTCAAATCAGGCGCAATCGATAGCATTGCGATCGATCACACTCCCTGCGCTTACGAAGAAAAAGTTGTGCCTTTTGAGGTTGCCCCCGTCGGTGCGATCGGCTTAGAGTTGGCGCTCCCCGTCCTCTGGCAAAACTTAGTGATCACAGGATTATTAACTGCTAATCAGCTTTGGCAAGCCCTTAGTGTTAACCCAGCTAAAATTTTGGGACTCGCTCAACCAAAACCTTCCACTCTTTTTGATCCAAGTTTAGAATGGCTAGTTGAGGGTAGTGCGATCGCATCTCAGTCAAGAAATAGTAACTACATGATGCGATCGCTAATCGGCAAAGTTTTGTAATCTTTGCGATCGCTTTACTTATAGTAAAATCCTGCGATCTTCCGAGCAACATCTTCCAAATTTTTATCACCAGTTGCCGAAGCCCAATAACCAAATCCTCTCAAAACGAATCTATTATCAACTGATTTGGGATTGCCAGTTCTGTTGAAATCTAATGCGTCTGGACCTGTACGTGTGTTGCCAATAGTACTAATTTCACCAGTCGGCAAAATCCGCCCTTTTTCCCATGCTAACCCCTTATTAATCATTGCGATGACTTTTGGAGTAATAGCATCAGTGGGGAAATGAGTTACCCATCTCTGCGCGTAGGCTAACCCAACCATTTGATAACTACTATCATATCCGCCTTTTTCAGGATTGACACCATTGGCAAGCTGTAACGAAATACCGTCAGTAAGAGAAGTTCGCGCAAATGATATTAGCTGTTGATCGCCAGTAAGCTTTCCAGTTAATCCTAAAGCCGAAGCCACTAGATATCGACGATGAGTATAAGGAATGTTCCTTTTAATACCAACAGGCCAAATGGTAGGAGAAATCATCCAAAGCGCAGCGCGGCGAACTAAAGGTTTGTAATAAGCGATCTGGGCAGTATAACTACTAGCCTGTGGAGATAGCTGAATAAATAAAAGAGCACGAGACACAGCTTGAACAAAGAAAGAAGTGCTATGAAAATCGTCAGAAGTTCCAGGGAAACTACCATTAGCAGCTTGTCGAGCAAAGCCCCAATCAAAAACCTTGAAACCGTTGGCTATGACAGTGGGATTGTTATTTAAGATCCCCGCAATAATTAATTCCTCACCAACTTTTTGTTCTTCTATATACCAATTTGTTGATTGACCATTTTCAAATAAAATATTTGCGCCTTTAGCTCCACTAGATGCAATTGGTTGAAAAAGCGTAGTTGGATTCCTATAAAGCGTACTAACGAGTACATCTGTCGATTCATTAGCAAAATCTGTTTTCGCAGGTAAATATGTTTGAGCTTGAACACCCTGAAAGAATAAATCTGTTTTTTCGATTTTCCCAATATTGATTGCCAGTGTTAGTGCCATCAAAAACAATGCAATCATCAAAGATATTTTAGTTTTCATTATTAATTTATCAACTTTATGAAGATCTCAACTATTTTGATTTTTCATTTATATACTTAACCCCCGCTGAGTCAAGCAGTAATATTACCGCTCCAGGTAAACTCAACAGCCAGCCCAGGAGCGTAACCGTCAGAGACAACAACAAAGCCTGTTCAGTTGTTAATCCAACACGACTAAATAAGTATACCCACAAGCCTTCTTTAAGTCCCAAACCCCCTAAAGAAATGGGAAGCAAAGTTACGACTACGATGATTGGAATAAATATTAAAAGTTCCAAAAATGAAATTGGAATCTTTAATTGCTGTGCTATAAGGTAATGATAATAAACTATTCCCATCTGCAATACAAATGAAAGCAGCATAGATTTTGTCAAAGCCTGACGGTTTTGAGCAAATTGGATTAAAAGTATTTGAATTCTGGCAAACTTAGTTACAAGACTGGTCAACTTCATCCAGTTTAACAAAGGTTCCATCAATCTAAGTAATCTTGGACTAACAACTAATAAAACTGCTCCAACCAAAGAACCGACACAGGCAAAAAAGAGAAGAAGAATATCCCATCGCCCAAGGATTTCTAATGCTGGAGGTAAACCAATTACAGCTAGAGCGGATAGAGCTACCAACCCCGTAAATCTCTCCAAAAACACAGAAACAATAGCAGCCTCGGAGTCCTTAATATACTTACCTACGCGATAAACTCGATAAACATCTCCACCCAATGATCCTGGCAGGAAAGTATTCAAAAACATACCTGCAAAGTAGCTACTGAGAAGATCAAGCAGAGGTGCTGAATGTTGAGCTGACTGCAAAACCACTAGCCACCGCAAACAGCTCAAAACTTGCAATCCAGTATAAAAAAGCAGCGCAAAGCAGATAAAGGGAAAAGAGAGATTCTGAAATTGAGTCCAAGCTTGAGCAAAATCTACACGCGTAAATACTAGAGCAAGAAGGACTATACTCACAAGTGTTTTAACTACTGTTGCTGGTTTAAATTTCACTATTCCACAGTATAAACATCAGTAACTTCCTATATCTTTACCTTCATTCGGTAAACTTTGAGGAATTCCATTATATGGCTCCCATAGGCGTAAGCTGGAACCAAATGGCTTCATAACCACTATACCCAAAGTCTGGAAGTAATTAACAAAGCTATTGGGAAGCCTCTCTTCTAAAAATTGCTCTTGATGTATCCAGACCCGATTTGCATTAGATAGAATATTTGGTAGTTGATCTAAGCTATTAATAGCAATACTTCCCGCACCACGGTTAACAACTAGACCATTTTCTAGATATAGGTCAGCAAAGTCAATATCTGTGATTTTTGAAAGGTTGTAGTTGAGTTTAACACCATTGGTTAAGGCCGCAGGGGGATAATTGGAAATGACAATATCACCCGATTGTAAATTTCTTTTGATATACCTAAATACCTCATCATTCTGAACAGCAATTACATCTTCATAGCTGGATAAAACCCTACCAAACTCCAAATTGCAAAATAGAATGATTAGCGTGAAACCCAGAGCTATGTTTCGCATTGGAATTTTAATTGGTAAAATTTGGCTAATTCTATTACCTAGACTTTCGGCAATACATATTGCTCCATAAATAGTTACCGTAATAAATAACCAATAGTTACTGTAGAGATATCTGGGTGTGATATCAAAGGCTAAAATAGTTAAAAGCCCGATGTTAATAAGTATACTACTGCACAGAAAGACTAGTTTCCCATTTCTCTTTTTCAGGAAATACACGAATCCGAGAAAGAAGAATAGTGCGTAAATAACCGACATCCGAGTAGCCCCAACAAATAAAATCGATAAAAATCCTGAAACATCAGATAAGTGAAGCCTTATTTGTGGAACCGTTCGACTGGATTGAGCTACGATTGGGGTCAAGGTTTTTATGACAAATACAGAAGCATTAAATGTATAGATACAGAAGCACATTAATCCACCTAATACCATAGGTATTTCTTTAAATAATTTAAATGGACGATAAAAATATAGGAATCCAATTAGAAAACAGGGTATAAATGTGACATTTAGCTCTTGGTTTAAGAGCATTATCGTTACAGATATAAAGAAATAATACTGATACTTTTTTCCTACTTTATCAATAAAACCTTTTATAAAAAACCAGAATGACAATAAAGTCATTACTTGGACTACTTGATAAAATCGGATAAAACGAGAATACCAAATCAAGAAAGGATCTAAAGCTAAAACTGTAGTTATGAGCAATGCAATCCATACTTTTCCAGTTAGTTCTTTGGCAAATAAGTAAATGAGAACTAGCATGGAAGTCCCCCATGCAACATTGAGAATGCGAGCATTAAGTGGTGTGTCACCGAATATTCTTAGCCATAGGGCTAACATATAATGATAAAAAGGACTGCGGCTATACCAAACCCCCGACGTAGCTATTGGTTCACCTGTCCTCAGAATACCTCTAGTTGCATCCATAGAGATTCCTTCGTCCCAAGTTACATCTGCATCCCCAAGATTATGTAGTCTCAGAATGAAGCCAACTCCAACAATTAACCCCAGCAAGAGCCATTGACTCCAAATGGGAAAGGATTGACGCAATTGAGCTTGTTGATCAGAATGGATATTTTCTTTGTCAGTTAGATTTTTTCTTACACATAGCAATGTTATTAAAAAAATCCCAACAAATCCCATTAGAACTAAAGGATTGGTTTGTGGCTGGGCAAATAACAAGCCAGTTTCAGATTCAGCATATCGATGCTTGAGCAGACCTACACCGATCAGAAAAAATGTCCCTGGTACAAGTAATACAGCGCCAGACACAAGGACATTCAATTGACTGTTTTTTTGTTTTGACCGCAATAAATATCCGCATCCATAGATAGTCATAATAGTCAGAAATACTCCTAATCCACTCCACAAAAAATTATGCAAAAGATAATCTGGAAAGTTCATTAGCGAAGCATTACCTAGAAAGACACGCTTTAAATTTTTATCAGGTTCTCCTAATACACCAACTGGTTTACCCACTCCAGTTCCTTCTGTCCATCCTAATACTGGTAATGATACAGATTCCCAACTTGGATTTGAAGAGAAAACTGACACTATTTTGCCTTCTTTAGATTCTGACCACCCATCCAGAAAAAATTTGATTATTCCCGAAGAGTCTAGATTATTTTGTTGCTCTGGTTCAAGAGGTTTGGTTAAACGCACTGCTAAATAGTTATTTCCTTTATGCAATAGGTTAGTTATTTCCTGCATATTTAGATTCTTACTATTAACATTAGAATGATTAATAAGATGTCCATTTAATAGCAAGTCGTACTCATTATTGCTATTAAATCTTAGAAAAGAGCGATATTGATCTAGGTCATTTATCCAAATACCACGTAACCACACTTCGCCTAGATTGCTAGTATTACCAGTGATTTGACTACCTTGAAGAGGGAAATCATATATATTTCTACTCAAACGACTATAGGTATTTTCTTGAACCGAAGCGATGATTTTTGCCTCAGCCCAGTTTTGATCTGGAAAATCAGTCTCAAACCAGCGCAATTCTTGTCTGTTTTCTGGCAGGGCAGATACTTTCCAAGAAGCTATTCCTGTAGTAAGAACAATGGGCGGTGATTCTGGCGTAGGATAAATGTATCCTTCAATCACGACGCGAGGATTTTCTTGGCTTTTCTGGATCTCTAATCCCAGAACATTTTTACCCGAAACAAGATAAGAATTAAGATCAACATAGGTTGACATCTTCCAATTCTTGAAATTTGCTGTCATTAGACTATATCTATTTATTTTAACTTCGTAATGCTTGCTATCATTAAAGCCTTGATTACGATCAGTTAGAGAATTTTTAAATCCCAAAGAATTATCGAAAATGCTATTTTCTCGGATAATTTTTTTGCCGTTCACATACAAAGTGAAATCGTTGTCGGCACTAATCCTCAACCAACTGTGCTGTGTTGAATCAGGGAGATAAAATGTATGGCGTGCGTAAATTTGATAACTTGATTTAGGTACGCCAATCCATCGAGATTCATGCGACCAGCTAATTGGTTGAATACTAGAGGCTGGATTGTCAAAAACAGAGAAAAATAGATTGCCTAATAACAACCCTAATATGATAGTTAGTAATATCAAAAACCATCGATTGAATCGATTCATAGATTAGATTCCTACTTATTTTTCCAGAGGCTATCATCAATAGATTGTCGATAAAGCTTCCACGCTTCGGCCATATTTCCACCAGCAAAATTATCCCAACTCATGTGTAAATAAGCTTGTCCTAGAAGAGAGTTGTTAGGAGACTGAAAATATTTGTTGTTTTCAATAATTCGTTTGGCAATTTGGGCAGATTTATCAAACTCGCCATTAATAACTCGTGCAATCATTGTTGAGTACAGACACTCGATATGATTGGGGAAAATTTGCAGCGTTTGGTCAAATATATCTAAAGCACCACCTGCTCTGCGACCGCTAAGTTGCTGCAAATTATTAAAGTAATCAACACCTTGATTAATTAAGGCTGAAGCAAGGTATCCCCTCACTAAAAAATTGTTATCTTGTTCTGCTAAAGAGAGTCTAAAATAATCTACGGATTGATCAAAATCATTGACTCGAAAGTGTTCCAATCCTTTTGCAAAGTTAATCAAGGCAGGTTCAGGTTTGTTAGAATATAAACTTGCTTTAGCCATACGCTCCATAAATAGAGTGTCTCCATTTAGAGGCGGATATGCGATCGCTAGTTTTCTGCTGACTGATATAACTTCTTGGTATTCTCCTTTAGCAAATTTCTCACCCAAACCATAATCAACAATATTTACCCAAACCAAAAAAGAGACGATAACACTTATTAGCATTACAGCGCTTGGTAATACGAATTTTAAATCTGTCAGCAACTTGTGTAATTCATTGTTTTCTTCTTCCAAATAAAATCCTGCCAAACAAGTGATTAAACCAACAATAGAAAAACTCCAGCCTTTTCCAATGAAACTGAAGAAGCTGTTATTGTATCCAAAACCATCAATCCAAATATTTTCCCAAGACGGCAATTGAAAAAAACGACTATCAGAAATCGTTAAACCAACAATTGAATCAACAGGTTTGGAGCGATTTAGAGTAAGCCCTTGCTTCCACTGTGATTGAACTTCAGAAAAGTTTCTATCTATATGTCTCGATACGCTAATACCTTGGTTGTAATAGGATAAAGACAGGAAAGAAATAGTGGGTTGCCAAGTGGTCATGCAATAGGGAAAGAGCAGAACTATTGTCAATGTTATCCAGAAGATTGTTCTGGTAAATTGGTTAATCCTATAATAAAAAAAAGTTGCGAATCCTAATATTGCAATGATTGCTACTAAGAATCGACCAAGGTGGCTCCAGATAAAACTCACTTTAAAAGTATCTAGTCCTTGAGGTGGGAGTTGATACCAAGGAAATACAGCGCCTAAACATAAGACTACAAAGCCAATCAAAAATATAATTTTTTGGCGATTAAACCAATTGAGCCAGGAAATTAATTGATTCATAGCGAATATTTAAAGACTTTTGGCATAATTTAGAGCGAAGATACATCTGAAACAAGAAAATCTCTAAGATTTACCTTTATTGTGGTTGATTTTTTCTGCTTCTTTGCGATCGCCTGCTGTTGTGAGCCCAAATAGCCGATGTTTAAGCGTACTAATTGGATTGTAAATTTTTGCCAGAAAAGATTTCAGAGGAGAAACTTCCTTGGTTGCCCAAACAGTTGGTCTGCGAGGTGGTATTTGGCTCGATTCAACTTCTCGATAGAAATTCACTAAAATTGATTTCCGAGTTATATGCTCAGGCAGATTTAACTTCCGATAGCCATGAAAGGTTGTTTCGTCGGAAAGGATAATTGTACAGCGATTAAATACTGGAGCAACTTCATATACTGTGGAATGGTCATGATGCTGCATCAACAACTCGCCACCATAATTGTCTTGCCACTCTTTATTGAGATAGATCAAGAGAGTTAACTCATGTATCCAAGCATGATTTTTGGGATGCAAATTGAAATCCACATGCATATCCAAAAAACCTCCATCTCGACTTTGATGAAGTTCACCACAGTAATCAGCATCCATGAATACTTTCTTGCCAGCGACTTGGCTAATGAATTCGCTAAATTCATCGGAGAGCAAGTCTTGATGTAATTGAGAGAACAAATCAGATAGTTGAGACCAAAATGACAACTCGTGCTTTTGATTAAACAAATAGTGATGAGAGGAATGCATGAGTGACAATGGTGGGAATTCTGACACTAGCTTTTCTGCCAAATCTTCATGCAAAAAATTTTCAATGACAATATGAGGGAATGGAACTGCATTCAGGAATTGATTGTTTAGACCTTTGGGATCTTTGCAGACTTGTTGCTCGTTAATGACTTTTAGCATTTTGATAATCCTTAAACTAAACTGTAAAAAATTTATACTGAACCGCGAAAATGAAAAACATAAAGCTAAGTCTCTAGTTTATCGCCAGGATTTA
>JAYUSC010000397.1:0-8735 GCA_043755885.1 Pseudanabaena sp.
GCCGCCCGCTGCGCGGGCGGCGCAGATCTTGGTTTTAGTTTTTTAATTATGCCGAGGTACTTAATTTGGCTTTGCCAAATTATTCAAGGTGTTACAGTCGTCGCCACTGTCGTCCATCACGTTCGATCAGTTGTTCGGCTTCAGATGGACCCCATGTTCCTGCTTCAT
Organism: Pseudanabaena sp.; assembly: GCA_043755885.1. GTDB lineage: Bacteria > Cyanobacteriota > Cyanobacteriia > Pseudanabaenales > Pseudanabaenaceae > Pseudanabaena. Next base: position 169 of record JAYUSC010000397.1, read on the forward strand.
ATTGGGGAACGACGCTGGGATCATTGGGCATTTCCCATGCAGAAAGCGCAGGTGTTACCACTTTCCAAGCGGCTTCCACTTCGTCACCGCGTGTAAATAGCGTCTGATCGCCCAACATGCAATCTAGCAATAGGCGATCGTAAGCATCGGAGCCTTCGATCCCAAAGGTTTTGCCATAGCCGAAGTCCATTTCTACCGATCGCGATCGCAAATCAGCACCTGGCATCTTTGCCTCAAACTTGAGGGCAATACCCTCATTGGGTTGAATCCTCAGAGTCAGCACGTTCGGTGAGACTTGCTTGGCTGCTGACTGAAACAGTAGGTAAGGCACATCACGAAACTGAATCGCAATTTCGCTGACTTTTTTGGGCATCCGTTTGCCAGTTCGCAAATAGAAAGGAACACCTTGCCAACGCCAGTTATTCACTTCAAACTTCATCGCCACATAGGTCGGCACTAAAGAATTAGGATTAACATTAGGCTCAAGGCGATAGCCTTCCACCTGTTTACCCTTCATCCAGCCCTCACTATATTGCGCCCGCACACATGATCGCTCTAAGCGTCGCGTGTCAGCAAGGCGGGTCGCCTGAATCACCTTCACTTTTTCATTTCGCAGCGAGTCTGCATCCATGGCATTAGGTGGTTCCATCGCGGTTAAGCAGAAAAGTTGCATCAAATGGTTCTGCAACATATCCCTGAGCGCCCCAGAGTTCTCATAATAACCAGCCCGATCTTCCACACCAACGGTTTCGGCAACTGTAATTTGGATATGGTCGATAAACTGGCGATTCCATAATGGTTCAAAAATCGCATTGGCAAATCGCATCACCAAAAGATTTTGAACGGTTTCTTTTCCTAAATAATGGTCAATCCGATAAATCTGTTTTTCGTCACATGCTTTCTGCACGACGCGGTTGAGGTCTTGGCATGATGACAAATCGCGACCAAAGGGTTTCTCAATTACCAGTCGAGTTTTCTCGGCGTTCTTGATCATCCCAGCTTGCCCCAACTTCTCGATCGCATCGGTAAAGTAATTGGGTGAAACTGCTAAATAAAAGACTCGATTACCGCGTGTACCTCTTTCTTTATCAATTTGATTGAGAAATTCATCAAGTTTTTTATAATCCTCAAGATTGCTCATATCAAGGGATTGATAATATAAGCCTTCGGCAAAATCTTTCCAAATTGCTTCAGCACCAATACCCGCAGAGAACTTTTCCACGCCCTCACGCATTTGATCGCGGAAGTAGTCGTGGCTCCAAGGTCTTCGAGCCACACCCACGATTGTGAGTTCGGGAGGTAGACGACGCTGCTGTTTGAGATTATAGATCGCTGGAACTAGCTTGCGGATGGTTAAGTCACCCGACGCACCAAAGATCACAAGGATCAGCGGCTCAGGTGTTCTTTCTTGCTGTAAACCAACCCGTAAGGGATTTTCGAGTATTTGTACCACAGGCTCGGTTTTTAAACGCTAGGTAGATTCTAGCCAATATATTCATTTTTCGGTCAATATCCTATGTTTTCCTTTAGGATCACTGGTTTTATTTTCGGGGGTTGCGATTTCAGGATTGGTCCATAGGTTAATTTTAGCAAATCAAACGCCAAAATTATTGCTAGTAATAATCAATTATTTTACTAAATATCTATAAATTTAATAAGGAACCAATTTTTGTGTGATGAGGCTTTGCCTCGCCACACAAAAATTGGTTCCTTATTTTACGACGAATAACTTTTTGTTTAAATTAGCCCTAATGGTGTTTAAATTATTTCTACACTAATGATATTAATTACTATTAAGTTTGGAGCAACATGCAAGTGAGGAGTTACTCGATGTCGAAAATTTGGTTTGTACAAGCCCAAAAATCTCTAGTTGGTGCGATCGCATTTTCTGCGATCGCAGTTTTGCCCAGCACTATAGTTAGCGTATCGGCTCAGTCGTTACCACCAAAAAAAGATGTGCTTACCCAAAACGTCACATCAGTCTCACAACTCAGTGATGTGCGTCCGACAGATTGGGCTTTTACCGCCTTGCAGTCTCTCGTTGAGCGCTACGGATGTATCGCAGGTTACCCCGATCGCACTTTTGGCGGCAAGCAAGCTACTAGCCGCTATGAATTTGCCGCAGGTTTAAATGCTTGTCTCGACAAAATCAATGAGATTATTTCCGCAGGATTGGCGGATAAAGTTGGCAAAGAAGATCTTGCCACTTTAAAAAAATTGCAAGAAGAATTTGCGGCTGAACTTGCAGCGTTGCGCGGTCGAGTCGATACCCTAGATGTGAAAACTGCCAAACTTGAAGCGCAGCAATTTTCGACCACGACTAAACTTGTCGGTCAAGTGATCACGGCTGTCTCTGCGGGAAGTTCAGGCAATAATTTCCTGCTAGACTCAACTGGAGCGCTGACAGGCAATGCTGGCAAAGTCAATACAACTGTGATCAGCCGCGTACGCCTGAACTTTAAAACTAGTTTCACTGGCGAAGATTTGTTGCTCACTCGGATCGAACTTGGCAACGGAGGCACGGCTCTTAATAATCAGCTAGATGCTCCTGCTAACTTCCTAGGTTTTACAGGATTTGCGAACAGTTCTAAATTTGATTACAGTGGCGCGGGTACAACCGCAACACTAAATCGCTTGCGTTACGATTTCCCGATTGGTAAAGATATCCGCGCTTCGATTGGGACAAATATGTCGCTGAATGATCATCTTGATGCTAATAGCTTTGCTAATGATGAGTCAGCCGATTTTTCCAGTGGCATGTTTATCAATAATCCATTGATTCTGCCCGTAAACGATGGAGCTGGTGCTGCGATCGCATGGAAACTTGGCGGTAGTGATTTTACCTTGAAAGCAGGTTACATAGCCCAGAATGCTAATAGCCCTACGACCAATGGAACTATCAATCGAGGCTTATTTGGTGATCCCTACCAAGGTACGGTTGAGCTAGAGTTTGCACCAAAGAATGCGAATGATGAGAGTCCTTTTGCGCTCCGCTTGCAATATACTCGTGCCTCGGTGAATAATCTGGACTACAACACGGGCGGCGTAAACCTTGAGTGGGCTTTCAATAAATCTATGGCGCTTTTTGGGCGCTATGGATTTGGCAATATCAGTAATCGTGGCACTGCAATTTCCGCAGCAATCCCCACCTACACAGTTTCAGCTAATACCTCGCTAAGTCCTCAAACTTGGTCTGCGGGTTTCGCGTTCCCTGATTTGTTTAAGGAAGGTGCAATGGCTGCGATCGCAGTTGGACAACCTTTCATTGAGAGCAATGTGGGCAATGCGACTCAAACCAATGTGGAGATGTTCTATCGCTTTCCGATCTCTGGCAATATCAGTATCACTCCTGATGTGCAGTTCATCTTCAATCCCAATAACAACAGTGGCAATACCACCATCACTGTCGGCACATTAAGAACTGTATTTTCCTTCTAAAGTGGTTCAAAAATCGCATTGGCAAATCGCATCACCAAAAGATTCTGAGCTGAGTTGTGGTGATGTTTTCGAGTAGGAAGTTATTGCGAATCATGCGATTTACAAAGCTGAGATAGTCATCGATCGCAGCTTTGTAAATCAAGGGCTTGTTCTATGGAGTGCTTGCTGTGGAGTTTCCGCAATCGCAGAGCAATATTTCAAGTCAGGGATATCGGCAATATATGCTTCATCTTCTTCACTGTAGAAAATATTGATGCGATCGTCTTTCATGGTTATGCTGCTAGAGTTTCAAATGAAAATCTGAGATTAGATGATGCTTGGAGGCTGTAGTTGAGTTTCTCAAAGCCGATGACTACACCAGATTTATTTTTCATCAGGATTACTTCATTTCCTGTTTCTTCGCAGATATATTCTTGGTTAGGATTGCCAAACCAGACGGTGAGGGTGTTTCCTAGCTTGTCGTAGTAGATCTTTACTTCTGCCATAGTTTTTAAGCCACAATTTGATAAATTACGGGGCGATAACGTGGTTTTGGAATTGTTTTGTTTTCTGCTTTTGCGACTTCGAGCCATGCAGTTTTAGCTAGAATAACTTCGTGAAGTGCTTGTTGTGGAGTTTCACCCACGGCTGAGCAATACTTTAAATCAGGGATATCAGCAATATATGCTTCGTCCTCTTCACTGTAAAAAATATTGATGTGATAGTCTTTCATGGTGTATTTAGAATCTCAATAACTTTAGCGATCGCTTGATTAGTCTTGATAGATTTGAGATGTCCTGCAAATTACAAATCGTGCCATGCTTCATCTTCCTCTTGGCTAAGCCAGTCTTTTGCTAGGGATGATTCGCTCAGCATGGTAATTTCTAGTTTTTCTTGTTGGTACTGAGATTTGAGGGATAGTAAAAATTCTAGTACTTGTTCTAATAATGGCTGAGGTACTTGTTCAATTTCATGGGCGATCGCTTCTTTAGTATTCATTTGATTTCTCCTGTCTTACATTTACGATGTCACCCAGTTTTCAAGTGCAAGGGCTTGAACTCGATTAAATTCTTTGGTGTTGTTGGTGACTAGAGTTAGGTTTAAGCTCAAGGCATGAGCCGCTATGAGCAAGTCCATTGCGCCAATGATTTTGCCCGATCGCTCTAGGGTTGCGCGGATGTTTCCGTAAATGGTTGCGGCTTGTTCATCAAACTGGACGATTTCTAATGGGATTAGGAATTGGTTAAAGGCGGCGCGATTGCGATCGGGAAATTGGCTTTGTGCGGCTCCATATTCTAGTTCAGCTATGGTGATGGATGAGATGCCAATATCAAAGGGGGCGATGGTTTGAAATTTTTCTAAAACGTCTTTAGGCTTACGTTTGATGATGTAAATGCAAGTATTGGTGTCGAGCATATATCTCATGAGAATAGTTCCTCTCTTTCTTGTAGTGGAGGTTGCTCTCTAGTTTCCATGAAGTCATCTGTGAAGAGATCGAGGCTATTCCAGAGAGTTTGCCAAGGGTTGTTTTTTGGGATGAGAATAATTGTATTACCAACTTTTTTGATATAGACTTCTTCGCCGACTAGTTGGAATCCGTCTGGTAATATGGCTAGTTGTTCGTTGCCTTGCATTCTGAGTTTGGCTGTGTTCATGGGTTTGTTCTCCTAGTTGTATCCTAAGTTAATTCTTCTAAGCCAATCTTTTACTTCCTTTGTGAGTTGTTGGGTACTTTTTTCTCCTGTGAATGGGCGTATTTGGATTGACTCTGTTAGGTCTTGGCAGAGTTGATGGATCGCCTTATTAGCACTTTTGCCATAAAGGGCGATCGCTAAACTACTCAGTATTTAGAGAAGATAACCTCTTTACAGGAACCTGAAAATGTACAATTTTCAACTCTTCAGGATGAATTGAGTTCTCAAACTCTTCAGAAAAAAAATGGTAGCTGATCTGAGTACTTCTTAAAAGCTGTATTGTAAAAATTTCGCAGTAAAAAAGAGATAAAACAGTAAGGTGTCAGAGGAGCAGCAATCGGTATCCTACAATTTTTGTACTGTCCCAAAGTTAAATGAGATTTTGGATGCTCTACTGGGACAAAAACATCTTCTCGACAGTCAAAATCAAAACGAATTGGAAATGGCACAATATTTCGTGCAATGACATCTGCATACACAACATCTTCTAAATATATGTCAGGAGAATTTTGAAACTCTTCTAGGTTAGGTGATGGATAAAAGCCAAGAGAATGACGTTCTAATCCTTTAGCATTGTATAAGTAACGCATTGTGACTAAGGCTCCATCTGGCAACTTTGTAATATAAGCCCGTTCAGACGCAAGATTCTCATAAATTTCTGCATAACTATGATTTTTGAGTGCGATTGACAAATATTCTGATTGAGGAAACGTAACTTCCACAATATTATTGTTTCCCTTTTTCAAAAACGGATAGTTCTGATCGCTTGATAAACCGACTTCAACCAAGTATCCAAGTAGCTGCTTGATATGCATACAAACCTGCTGAGGACTAAGCATTATTTACTAGCTCTGCTGATTCTTTTCGTGCGGCGATATTTTTTTCGAGTGCTACGATAGCTTCTTCATCTAATTCTCCTGCATTCATGGCTTTAATAATTTCTGCAACCATCTTGCCTTTACTATCGCGTTGACTACGTTCTGCGGGGGATATATCACGATGAACAATACTCATCTGTTCTCGTTCTGACTGTGTTGGGTATCGGAAATGCAACTCATATTTTTTGCTGTCCAGAATCTTGTATTCATTTATTAAGATCTGCATATCTGCCCCTATTCCAAGAACTCTTACCCACGCTTTACTACGTGTAATTGCTGTAAACAATTGATTCCGAAGAGTTGCAAGATTTGCTGAGGTTGAATGACAGTCATGAGCATTGATAATATAGACCATTCCTGCCTCATTACCTTTCGCTCGACGGATGCCTGTAAATGTAATTGATGAGTTATCAGGTTTAAAAAACACATCTGGATCTGTATCTACTCCAGCTAAGTGTGAGTTTATTTCACTTTCCAACAACTTTTTGCGAATTGCTCCAACTTTTTCTCTAGTTGTTAGTGGATTGGGATTGATAACGACAATATCATCGTAAGAAAGTTCTTCTTGCTGTAAATTTTTCTTTATTTCGTTAACAACCCAATTGCTCTGTTCTTCTTCATTTTTGAAAATAATAAATTGAATTAAGTCACTGACTGGAGAATGCTCCTCCAAGAATCCTGGACTTGCATCAGGTACTCGTTGGAGAACCACGTTAGAGTCATCTTGCAAGTTACCTTCTTTTACCTCATACCCAATTTCTCTCCAAAGTCCCGACTCTCCAAACATCTGCACCAGTCCTGTTTTCCGATTTGTAGGTGGCTGACGATAAATCCCAAAGCCAAGTGCGTGAGCAGTAACCAATACAGGGCGAGAGTTTCGATAACATTTTTCGAGGATAATGTCACTTCTAGGCTTATCAGGTGTGGGAGCAGGAAAGGTAACACGAGGTGTTCCATCAGGGTTTGCACCAAATATTTCCTCAGGGGTCGCGACCGAAGTTCCCGAAAGATTCTGTAACTCATCATAGGCATAGACAAGTCTCTTCTTGTCATCAAGAATCTCATAACATAGTCGCAAGAATGAAGGTGAAAAATCTTGAGCCTCGTCAACAAGAATTACATCATATAATTTTTTTCTTTTTGGAGAGTGCGCTAGTGCATTTGTACATACCGAGTCAAATATATCGCCACTTTTAAAGTTTCTTTTAGCAGAAAAAAGATCAAAATAAGGAGCATCTACAGAACGACAAAATTGGTGATAAATTCCGTCACGTTCTCCACCGCCAGTCGCTCCCCACGCATTCAATATTTTTATTTGTTCCCAATCAGGCTCTCTGCCAGTTTGGAGTAAAAACGTATCAATTAACCTTTTAAGTTGTCCTTTTAAAGCCCTTGTATTGAAAGTAACTGCTATTTGCCATTCTGGATGCTGAGAGTGTAGATATGCCGCTTTTAACGCAAGCACAATAGTTTTACCTGAACCAGCAAGTCCCCGTATACGTTGAACACCTTCAACAGTCTCAATAACTGCTTTGCTTTGTAAATTATCTAATGTGGAAATTGAGTCCTCTAATTTCTTTAGCTTGGCTCCTCTTGAATCTGGTTTCGTTATAGACCGCCTGGGCTTACCTTTGCGAATCGTGGATATATTTTGCAGTGCCGAAAGTGTTGATTTATAGTATGTAAGATTACCTTTATTCCAACTAAATTCGTTTAATGCGGTAGATAGAGAATCTAAATTCACTAGAACATATTCAGATTCAGGTGTTGAGGCTAACCCTGGAGCAAAAGAAATTGTATGGATATCTACTACAAGATCGCGTCGATTCATTAACTCTTTATAATTTTTAAGGCGGGATTCAAGTTTATTAGCTAAATCATCCTGTCGATCTTCAAATCCTGAAGCATCGCGACCTTCCACTAGATCGAAAATTACTATTCCTTTGCTAGGTGACACCCATACAGCGTCAACAGGGAAACTACCATCAGGACTAGCAATAATTGGATAACCGATGAATAACTCTCCATCTCCATCCTTTAAAGTAGAGAAGAAGCTCACTAAAGCACGGCTTGATTCTGGCTTGCTATTAGTGCCCTGAACAATTGATGTTGCAGATCTCATTTACCTAATCTCCCAGTTTCCGACTTTAGACACTTGTTATAATAACAAAAATTGATTGTATCTCTGCTCATTAGCTCTTTCATACATAGCGGCGAATACTCTTGAAAGAAACTACATCGCCATTTTCAAAATCTTGCATAGCCTCTTGATAGTCTTCCATAAAGTTAGGAATACTCAATAACTCCTCCGTTGCGTCATTGCTTTCTCTTTCATCGAGATAAGCCAAAAAATCAGCCGCTACCCGTAATCTCTCAGGTGACAACCTTTGTAAAATCGCCTCAATTTTTTGGACAGTATAGAGATTTTCCGCAACAGCTTCCATGTGAATTACCCGAAAAACATACTGCAAACATTTTACCCCACATTCCGCTCGTAATGGAAGCCTAAAAATATTTACAACGAGACAATGAGGGTTTCAGGGATTTTTTGGAAAATTAATGATAATAATTCCTATTA
>JAYUSC010000398.1:0-3659 GCA_043755885.1 Pseudanabaena sp.
ACCGCCCGCGCAGCGGGCGGTACAGATTTTGGGGTTTTATATTTAATTGTGCCTAGCTACTTAACTAAAATATCGAAATATCTTATCAAAAATTAGCCAGCGTAACTCAAATACTAACTAAGTCATAAAACCTGACAATACTAGAATACAGTACCATCGCAACCTCTGGCGATTGCAGATTAAATCCAAAAGATAGAGATATGACTCTAAGCACTGCATCTATATTTTTGGGATTGTTAAGTATTACGTCAAAAGATTACGCTTCGTATCTACCCATATCTACCAAGAACGCCTGTATGATAAGTTCTATATCGAAAGTTATACAAATAACTTATCTAATCTCAATCAAATGAGAGATTAGTCTTTTAAAAATCATATTTAGTTTACATTCACATAATTACATGAGAGGTAACGCGGTGACTAGCAATAAATCTGTAGCGTTCAAACAAATTGATATTCAAGGCGATCTGAGCGACTACGTTGCCCATTTACAGATGCACATGGCATTGCAAGCCCGTAACCTCGTCCCGAATTTAAGTGGCGATCGCAATCCAGATAGCCGTAGCAGGATGCTATCAAGTACTCAAGCTGATTTCGAGAGATTAGCTTCTCGCTTGTAATCAAAAAAGGGGGCGCATCGCGCCCCCTTTTTTTTGATTTTTTGGCACAATAGAAAAGTATTATCAACACAAGTCAGCACTGGACTTGTGTTGATAAATAAAAGCTATTTTGAGGTGTCATGCAAGCTGAGACGTTAGATCTGTTGGAATGGAATCGTTTATGTCAGCATTTATCAACATTTACAACGACAAAGCTGGGGGCGATCGCAACGGCGCATTTGCCGATACCCGATCGCTATGAAGATACATTAAAATTATTAACTCAAACCAAAGAAGCCTATGCCTTGGAAGAGCGCAATGCAGGTGTGTCTCTAGATGGGATTCAAAATATTACCGAGGCGGTATTTCGGGCTGAGAAACAGGGGATTTTGTCGGCTTTAGAGCTATGGGCGATCGCGACGACTTTGGCAGGAGCGCGAAACCTGCGCCGTCAGATCGATAACGTGGATTACTGTCCAAATTTACAGATACTTGCTAGCGAGTTACGGACTTACCCTGAGATTGAGCAGGAAATCTATCGCTGTGTTGATGAAGGCGGCAATGTTTTAGATCGAGCTTCGGTGCGGTTAGGGGAGATTCGCCGTGAGCTAACTTCGGTACGCGATCAGATTATTACTAAGCTGCAAAATATTATGCAGCGCAATGCTAGCTCGTTACAGGAGCAGATTATTACTCAGCGTAGCGATCGCTATGTTTTAGCGGTCAAGTCGCCACAACGCGATCGCGTGCCTGGGGTAATTCATGATACTTCGAGTACAGGCATGACCCTATTTGTGGAGCCGAACTCCGTCGTGCAGTCGAATAATCGCTTGCGCCAACTGCTAAAAATGGAGCAAGCCCAAATCGAGATTATTTTGGCGGAGCTGAGTGCCAAGATCACTGCGATCGCCGAAGATTTACAGAGATTGCTGATTATTGTGACCAAGATCGATTTGGCTGTGGCGCGGGCGCGTTATGGCTATTGGCTAGGCGCAAATCCACCGCATTTTTTGGATGATGAATCAATTGTGCTGCGTCAGTTGCGTCATCCTTTGCTGGTATGGCAACAAAAAAATGAAGAAGGGCGCGAAGTTGTGCCTGTGGATGTGTTGATTTCACCAAATATTTCGGTGGTCGTGATTACTGGACCAAATACAGGTGGCAAAACTGCGACTTTAAAAACATTTGGCTTAGCGGCGCTGATGGCAAAAGCGGGCATGTTCATTCCTGCCAAAGAACCCGTGGAAATGCCTTGGTTTGATCTTGTGCTGGCGGATATTGGCGATGAGCAGTCGTTGCAACAAAATTTATCGACTTTTTCGGGACATATTCGCCGTATTGGGCGAATTTTAGACTCACTTTCGCCGCAGTCTCTAGTCCTGCTCGATGAAGTTGGCGCGGGTACTGACCCATCCGAAGGCAGTGCGATCGCAACCGCTTTATTGGAATATCTGGGCGAACATACGCGACTGGCGATCGCAACGACGCACTTTGGCGAACTCAAAGCCCTGAAATATCAAAATCCCAAATTTGAAAATGCCTCCGTAGAATTTGACGACGCATCGCTTGCGCCTACCTATCGGCTGTTGTGGGGTATCCCTGGGCGTTCTAATGCTCTTGCGATCGCAGGTCGTTTAGGTTTGCCGCAGGATATTATCGCCGCCGCACAAGTGCGGGTCGGCGTTGGCTCTACGGAAATGAATGATGTGATCGCTGAACTCGAAGCCCAACGCCGCGAACAAACCCAAAAAACTGAAGACGCTGCAAATTTACTGATTGATACCGAACGCTTGCATCATGAGATTTTGGATCGTGCCGAAAAAATGCGATCGCAGGCTAAAGAATTGCGTGAACGTCAAGAAAAAGAGGTGAATGCGGCGATCGCCCAAGCCCAAAAGGAAGTCGGTCGCGTGATCCGCAAGTTGCAAAAAGGCGAACAACTGGGCGAACAGGTGGCTGCCGATGTGCAGCGCACCGAGCAGCGCATCGGCGAACTCAGCAAGCGTCATCTGCCTATTGTCCCTGAACAAAAAATTGAGGTGCAATTAAAGATAGGCGATCGGGTACGGATTCCCAAATTTGGCAAAATCGCGCAAGTTTTGACAGTTCCCAATAGTTCTGGCGAATTTTCGGTACGTCTAGGGACGATGAAACTAACTATCAATATTACCGACACCGAAAAAGTTTAAAGTAAAGGCGGCGCATCGCGCCGCCTTTACCGAAACCCAAACAGTAAAGGCGGCGCATCGCGCCGCCTTTACTGTTTGGGTTTTAAAAATATGTGGCAATTTTTTGAGTTTGAAGCCGAGTTTGTCGCGACCTTGCGCTGCATCCCCATGCAAGTCCGTTACAAACTCGATACCTGTGGTATCAAACTAAAACTACAACATTGGCTAAGTTTTTCCAATTGCGATCGCCAAAAATTAGTTGATCGCCCCTGCGAAACTGACAGAGAAATTGAAGATTATCGCGAAAACCTGCGATCGCAAGTTTTTCAATATTTCAATACCTATCCTAGCGATCTGCCCATTGATCAAGAACCTGCATGGATGCAAACAGCATTTATCCCAATTAGCGTTGTGCTGCACGCGCAAGAATTAAACTTTGCGATCGCGCTAACTCAATGGCAAAATCTCACCCCACTACAACGCTTTGCCCTAATCAAGCTCAGCACATCCAATCACGAAAACAATAATTTTTTACCCGCTCTGCAAGAATTTGGGTTAAACCCATAAAAAAAGGCGTTAATATGCCTGACACATCATAAAAATACACCCCCCTCAATCCCCCTTGGAAGGTGGGGAAGATCAGAATTCTAGTTCCCTCCCCTTTGCAAGGGGAGGGTTAGGGAGGGGTTTTTAGAGATTCGGTGTGTCAAGCATATTAACCCATAAAAAAAGGAGTGCTTTGCACTCCTTTTCCGTTATGAAAGTTGACTCAAACGATAGCCAACACCATGAATCGTCTCGATCAAATTGTGAGGAGCCGCAGCACCCTTCAACTTGTTCCGCAGACTCTTAATCGTGGCATTGATCGTGTCCTCTCTAGGTGGATCGGTCA
>JAYUSC010000399.1:0-1554 GCA_043755885.1 Pseudanabaena sp.
TTCATATTCCCAGCCACTCACATAGCGATAACCCGTAGGTCTTTCGGCAAAACCTTCGTGATTTCCTCGTACCATCGACATCACTAAAATCCCGTGATCGCAGAGGGCATAATGCAAATGCTTAAGCACTCGCAGCATCTCGACTTTGGGTACATGGATTAGAGAAGCATTGGCAAAGATCCCATCAAAGTGATTATTCGGGAGATCGAGACTTAAAAAACTTTGTTTCCATACTGGACAACCAGCCGCCTGTTTCGCCATTTCTACAAATGAGGGAGTAGCATCTAGTCCCGTTACTTTATGCCCCATAGCCTGAAATGCAACTAGATCTCTGCCTGGACCACAACCAAGATCCAAAATTTTGCCTGGTACTCTGGGCATGGCTTCGCTCAACGCTTCACGATTTTGGGATACGTCATGCTCCCAAGTACCGACGCGATAGGACTCTGCGGTAAGTTCATATTCTGCGATGGTGATCTGTTCGTGTTTTTCCATGCTGCGAATAAAGATTTTATAATGAAAAGTAATAGTTAATTAGAGTTGACTATTATGGTCAAATTTTACCGTTTAACAACTTTCTAATACCGTTACTTATTTGAAAGTGCTTATTGTTCTACGATGGACAGAAATAATGCCATGTTTATCAAGACAACTTTTTAGGACTAGGCTTAGCCACTTTACTCGATTGTTTAGGCTTACGCTGAGAAGTTTTCTTTTCCTTCGCAGTTGCAACCTTACCCAAATTCGGTTTAGCCGCCTCATCCAGATCTCCAAACTTCTTTGACCACCACTTCTCCTGAGAAGACCAGAAAAAGACCACATCCGCATGATCCTTGCGTTGCCGCGCCTGAACATCCGCACACTTCAACATCACCTTATCTACACCATCCTTAGTATAGGGAAACTTAGCCAAAGGCTTACCACAGACAGGACAAGCAAAACTAGTCACCTCTGCCGTCACTGCATTCTCACCCTTCGGTTGAGGAATCTCCCACTGATTACGGCGATCGCTCCAAAACATCACCAGATTCTCACAGCCACGCTCACACTTGAGAAAATGCCCACCACTCACTTTTTTAGAAGGAATCTTACTAAGTGGATGACTACAAGCAGGACAAGCAACATCCGAAAGCTCATTTTTACGATTACTTGGCTGTAAATCTGCACCGAGATTCGTGTAAGCTCGCGCCAACATCGGCTGAAAATAGGACTGATGCCAACCAATCAAATAGCTTTGCCACTCCAACTTACCCACCGAGATTTCATCCAAAGTCGTCTCCATCCCTCTGATGAGCACTAGCGATCGCAGCTTTAACTGCCGTAGGTGTAATCTGGTTATAGACAGCGCGTTTAGGATTACGAAGATTAAGTTGCTGTTGTAAATGCCATGCAATCCCCTCACCCTCGCGATCGCCATCAGTCGCCAGCACCACTTCTGATGCATTCTTCACCGCCACGCGAAGTTTAGCGACTACCTGTTGACCTTTGCCTTCGGTCAATTGGTAGCGACATTCAATTTTGTTGGTATCTTTATGCATCGTAAAGCCCAAGCTA
>JAYUSC010000400.1:0-3651 GCA_043755885.1 Pseudanabaena sp.
ACACAGCGATCGCTCCAGTTCCATGTCCCATCAAAGTTACGTAAAGTTTCAGGCGGTTGACCTGTTAAAAGAACTGCGATCGCCACACCCAAAGCATAAATGTCGCCAGATGGACTAATTTGTCCAGATTGGGACACCTCAGGCGCAAGATATCCACTGACAAATTGACTGCCCTGTAAAAGTACAACTTGATTGGAGATTTGGTTTTGGGCGATCGTCTCTAGAGAAATAAATCCATAGGCTTGACCTTGATCATGCCATTGGATTAATTGGAGCAGGACTTGACGTAGAATTTCTGTAACCTCAGCCTCCGCAAATCCTCTTCCTTGGCGCTCGGCTAGGATCTGTTGATATGGGGTAAATTGCGAGTGATTTTGCACAATAATTTAGTTGGAATTCCTATAAAAATCTTTGAAGTAACTTCCGCAGTTCTAATGCTTCCTTATAACTTGGCTGTTCCTTTAAAATTTTATTCACAGCAAAAGATGATTCTTGGTAGCGTTCTGCACTGTATAGGCTAGCAGCTAGTACATACTGTGTATCGATTCGTTCAATGCCTCCCCAAAGTGTATTTGCTTTTAAAGAGCGATTGTAGGATGCGATCGCATCTTCATATTTACTCTGGCTATCTAAAATTCGACCGCGATTGTGCCATACTTCCGCAAAACCACCCGACAAATTAATAGCTTTCTGATAGGCTTGTAGTGCTTCAGGATCACGTTGTGCTTTCCTCAATGCATTCCCTTTTTTGTACCACGTAGCATATTCATCAGGCTCAAGTGTCGTGGCGCGATCGTAGGCGGCGATCGCTTCTGGATAACGCTTCAGAATCATCAAAGTATCGGCTTTTCCATCCCATCCATCAGCATAATTGGGCTTGGACGCGATCATTTGATCAAAAACGGCTAATGCTTTTATGCTTTGACCATTTTCGAGCAGTCGAACAGCTTCAAAATAAGAGTCATAGAGATTTTCGTCAATGTTATTTTGAAAGAACTTCATCTCAGGATTATTTAGGCGAATTTTTTTGCCTCGATCAAAAGCCTGAATTGCGTCTTTATAACGCCCTAGTCTTGACTTCGCTTCAGCTTCGCCATAGTAAACCACATAGTCTTGAACGCTGAATAAGTGCTTAGCTTTGATATTGTAGGGACTGTTGGGAGATAGCAAAACCGATCGCCGATAGGAAGTGCGCGCCTCTTCGTAGCGTTCCAATCGAAATAGTGCTAATCCTCGAAAAAACCACACAAAACCATAGTCAGACTTAATCTTCAACGATTTGTCTAAAGATGCGATCGCATCATCATACCGCTTGAGATCGACTAGGGCTGTACCGCGATTAAACCACCACATATAGTAGTCTTCTGGCTGTACGAGTGGCTGTACGCGATCGACAAACTTCCCACCTGGTTTAATTTGTAACGCTTTGTCGTAGGAAGTCATTGCTTCATCAAATCTCTTAAGTCCTGCAAGGGCGAGTCCATGATTGTTCCAAAGTTCTGGATCTTTTTGACCGCGCTCATCTTGCAGTGCAATTTCAAAGCAATCTAGTGATTCCTGAAAGCGCTCTTTTTTGAGAAAAACACTGCCGCGTAGCTTGTAGTTTCCAGGGTGTAAAGGAAGTGAGCCAATGTCACAAAAACGGTTTTGAGCGTAGGCGGTTGGAGGATGGAATACGCCTGAAAATTCGAGAATACAACCCGATGCAAATAGCCAACAGGACAATGAGCGAAAGAGTAGAGATTTAGAAATCATATTTTTTTACTTTGTGTTTTTTACTTTTTTGAATCAAGGTGTCACTTTAGTTAGCATCACGACCAGGTGGCGGGGCGGGGCGTGCTGGTGGATCTGCTGCTGGTGCTTCTTGAGGAGGAGCTGAATAAGAAGGTGGTGGATCTTGGTAAACTGGCGCTTCTGGGATAGAGGGAGGAGCCTCTGATACTGGCGGTGCTGCTATTGGATTAACGGGTACGGGTGCGGCTATTTTTTTGTCAAGCTGTTCTCTTGCCTTATCAGTGATTTTCTTCTGCCTCTGCTGCCAATACGGTGTTTTTGCCACATCTTTAACAGTATCGATCGCAGATTGCCAGTTACCATCTTGAGATGCTTTTTCTGCTTTTTGGATCAAGTCATTATTTTTCTTGATTTCTTCTTGCCATTGTGCAAGAAGTTGATCAGCTTTGGGGCGCAGAGGATTATTTGTGGGAATGGCTTGTAATATGGTGGTTGCCTCGGCTAAGTTACCTGCATTTTCATATTTATCCTTTGCTAAAGTGATCAGCTTTTCACTATTCTCATTGGCTTTATTTTCTTCGTAAATACGGGCTATTTCACTATTTACCGAAGTCATTAAGGTATTGCCAAATTCTAAGTTTTGCTTAGCAGCCTCACCAGATTTGAACTGCATATAGAAATAAGCGCCAGCAAGTCCACCGACCGTAATCGCAACACCTGATAGGATGGCAAGGAAAATTTTTAATTTGCTTTTACCATTTGTTTTTTTGGGATTGTCTTTGGAGGTTGTCGCCTTTCGATAAGTTGGTGAATTGGGAAGTTCAGCTTTAAGTTTGTCTATTTTATGACTGTAATTTGTTTCTGTATTTTCGATGTTTAAGGGTTCTGGAGATGCTAATTCAGGGGGGATTGCAGTTTGTGGCGCTGATGGATTGTACGACAAGGGAATTAGTGATTGATTTGGCGCTTTTGCGATCGCAGCGTTAATAATATTAGTCTCATTTTTCGGCTCACTAATAATTGGTTGTAAAGCGCGAAGCATCTGACCTGCATTTACATACCGAAAATCACGAGACGAAGATAGGGCAATATTCAAAATTCCGATCAGTTGATCGCTAACAATACAACGCTCTTCCCAATTCCATTTGCTGTTAGGAGTTTTTAACGCTTCGGGGGGCAAGCCTGTCAACAGCACGATCATGACAACGCCTAGGGCATAAATATCGGCGCTGGGTGTTGCTTGTCTGGTTTGTAAAACTTCTGGTGCTAAGTAAATGGGATTATTGTTCCCATTACCATTGAGTAAGATAAGCTGCATTCGATTAGAGTCGTATGCGACTGTATCCAAGGAAATCGAGCCATGAGATTGTTTTTGCTCATGTAATCTGATCAGTTGAGAAAGTGCTTGGCGCAAAATATCCTTGGCTTCGACTTCGGAGAAGCCTTTGCCTTGCTTTTTGGCAAGTAGCGATCGATAAGTTACATTTTGCGAAAAGTTTTGCATAGTTTGTTATTCTAGTTAATTTCGTAGTTGCTTCTGGACTTCCTGCAACATATTTCGGATCTTTGGATTATTGGGATCGATCTGAAGTGCCCGCATTAAGCAAGCTTCGGCTCCACGAAAGTCTTGCAAATTTGCCTTGGCAACTCCCAATCCATACCAAGCTTCTGCATTTTGCGGTTGTCGTTGAGTAATCTGCTCCCAATAAAAAGCTGCCTTACTAGGATCTTCAATCTCTTCTCCAAACTCAGCACCTAGGCGCATCGCTTTTAAGGAAAAACTTAAGTAAGCTTCCTGTTGGGTGGCATCTTTCTGCATTACTTCATAGGCTAAATTCATCGCTTGGTTGAGTCTACCAAGCGAAAGATAAAGATGGGCTGTATTCCAGTTTATAGAATCAGTAAGCGCTAATGGTG
>JAYUSC010000401.1:0-1554 GCA_043755885.1 Pseudanabaena sp.
TTTTGGGTTTTATATGGATCATTTTTTCTTAGGTTTCCCTTATTATTGATTTAACAACCTGTTTCAAATTCTTTGCTATTAATCGAATCTCTCGTTTTACAGTGTTTTGCGATCGCACTTGGTGCTTGTATCGGTAGCTTTTTGAACGTGGTCATTTATCGCGTTCCTGCGGGGCTATCAATTTTGCATCCGCCTTCGCGTTGTCCCCATTGTCTGCGCCAACTTGCCCCACGCGATAATATTCCAATCATTGGCTGGTTTCTGATTAGAGGCAAATGTCGTTATTGTCATACACCCGTGTCATGGCGCTATCCTGCGATCGAGGCATTTACGGCATTTCTGTTTTGGAGTGTAGCTGCATATTTCGGAACTTCTATACCGATTCTGACTTTGTGTTTTTATGCTGCGTTTCTCAGTTGGTTGCTAGTGTTGGCGCTGATTGACGTAGACACGATGACATTGCCCAACTCTTTAACTCAATCAGGATTAGTATTAGGGCTAATTTATCAAGCTAGTCTTGCGATCAGTAGTGGCGATCGGACTAACTTAGCAGGACACCTACTGAACGGGGTTTTTGGCGCAGTGGTAGGAATTTGCCTACTAGATTTCATTAGAATTGTAGGTACTGTTTGTCTACAAAAAGAAGCAATGGGTGCTGGTGATCCCAAATTAATGGCGATGATAGGAGTTTGGCTGGGTTGGCAAAAAGTCTTGCTTGTGATGCTAATTTCTTCAGGAATTGGATCTTTCGTTGGATTGGCAGCAATATTTATCGGTAAACTTGGCTGGTCTATACCGATTCCAATGGGTGTATTTTTAGCAATAGGTGCAGCTTCATCACTTTTTTTCGGTGATGTAATTATCTCCAACTACTTAGGCTGGTTTGGAATTATCTAACTGCTTTTTCGTTAGTGTCACGATTTATCTGCTCAAGTCCCTATAAACACAAACTTTTAGGGGTTGAGCATTTGCGCCACCATTTTTATACTCCCCACCATCATCTCGATACGCAAATGTTCAACCCTTTGTGCTTTTACCGATAAATTGTCCCTGCGTTGCGAGGTTAGGGCAAAGCATTCCCAAATGAAAATTATCTGAAAACTCATAAATTTCCGTGGGAATGCTTTGCCCCTACAGGGGGATCGTCTGGGGGGCGAATAATTAATGCTCAAGAAGCTTTCTGGACAAGGGGCAGAATCAAAGTAATGAAGTAATAAACCAAAGGTGCTGTAAACACATAGCTATCAGCGCGATCGAGAACGCCCCCATGCCCTGGCATGATCTGCCCTGAATCCTTGACCCCAGCATCACGTTTCATCATTGATTCCGTCAGGTCACCTAGTAAACCCGCGACTCCAATTAATAAGCCTAAAATTACACCCAATAGCACCCAGTGTGTCCATCCCAGACTAAAAGCCCAGATAATCGCGGTCACACAGCAACAAAGTAAACCTGCGATCGCACCTTCCACAGTTTTCTTGGGACTAATATCTGAAAGTCGCGTGCGCCCAAACACCTTGCCAAATATATACGCACCGACATCTGAAGCCCAAA
>JAYUSC010000402.1:0-3648 GCA_043755885.1 Pseudanabaena sp.
CCCGCAGGGGCGAAACCTCACGGGTTTGGAATATGAGAAGTGTTACTATGGCTGTGCAGGAGCAACATCTCTACTAGCTTCACGATCAACAGGCAAAATCAAGGGTGTATTCTGATTATTGCCAAGAATTACTAGTTTAGAATTTTTGGATAATGACAACTTTTCAGTAGCCTCGATCGATCGCAATTGCAGCACCGCAGGTGTCAGCCCCTCAGCAAGGATTTTTTGAGCGTCCGCACTGCCCTTTGCCTCGATGCGTTTGCGATCAGCTTCTTGCCTTTCTTTCTCCAACACAAATTTCATTTGCAGATTTTCCTGCTCCGCCTTGAGCCTTTGCTGGATCGCCGCTTGCAAAGTCTCAGGGACTTTCACGTTTCGCAACAGAGCCTCATCGACGATAAAGCCAATTGGTGCAAGCTGCGATCGCAATTTTTCGGCAAGTTTTAAACTAACTTCTTCGCGCTTAGTGGCATAGACCTCTTCGGCGGTATATCCAGAGATAATTTCGCGTGAAATTGAGCGAAATCGGGAAATCACAATTTCTCTTTCTTCAGTACCAATATTCAAATAAATACTCGCCGCTTTAGCAGGATCAATCCGATATTGAATGCTGACATCAATTCCTAATGCTAATCCTTCCTTAGAAGTGGCGGCAATCTCTTCTTTGAGATCGCGTAATCGCACGGAAAACTGCACCACATCGGCAAAGGGATTAATTGCATGAAGCCCTGCGGATAAAGGGCGATCGCTAACTTTGCCCTGAAAATCTTCCACACCGACAGTTCCCGCAGGAATGATGATAATTACGCGAGTGAAGGCATTGATTGCGGTTGCTAAAGCGACCAAACCTGCGATCGCCTTAATTACTAACTGAGCAGTTCGATTATCAACTAGCCGTTGGCTATTGAAAAATACCAATATTGAGATTAATGATGCGATCGCAGAAATGACAAATGACATTTTTATCCTCTTTTACCTAAATGGCATCGAATAGAGTAATCCGCCTTGCTTCCATGTGCGATTTAAACCACGAGGAATATCTAAGGGTGCAAGATTGCGATTGTAGATATCGCTATAGTTTCCCACTTGTTTGAGGATTTGGGTTGTCCAGTCTGGAGCCAGCCCCAGCTCAATGCCTAGCGAGTCCGATGTACCGAGAAATCTAGCAACTTCAGGATTTTTTGTGTCCTTAAAAATCTGGTAATTATCCATATTAATACCCAATTCTTCGGCATAAAAAGTGGCATAAACGACCCAAGTCACCACATCTCGCCAGCGATCGTCATTACCGATTATGGCGGGGCTAAGAGGTTCCCTTGATAAACTCAGATCGAGGATTTTGTGATCGGCAGGACGAGGTAGTTTGCTCCTCCATGCCGCAAGCTGTGATTTTTCTGAAGAAATTGCATCACAGTCACCCTTTGCATACGCGCTCAAGACTCCATCAAGATCAGGCTGAATAATCGGCTCGATCGCAATATTTGCTTCTTTGAATGTAGATTCTAGATTTGTGGCGTTGATTCCCGTTTCTACACAGATTTTTTTGTCTGTTAGTTCTTTGAGTGCGATCGCGGATTCTTCACTGGTTTTTTGGGCTTCACTGGTTTTCGGTGTCTGTTTATCTATTTTACTATCTTTATCGGGAGGAGTGCTAGTAGGGCTAGGAGAAACTGATGGCGAAGCCGTAGGACTAGGACTAGAACTAGGGGAACTACTTGAAGCCGTAGGCTTTGCCCCAATTCTGAGCATCACACCTTGACCATCAAAAAAAGTGGTCGGTGCAAAGGAAATATTATCAGTGACATCACGGGTTAATGTCCGTGATGTATTTCGCATCAAGACATCAACATCACCATTTTGAATAGCCGTAAATCGATCCTTAGTAAGCAATGGCTTAAACTCAACCGCTTTTGCATCCCCCAAAACAGCGGCTGCGATCGCACGGCAATAGTCCACATCTAAGCCGCTCCAAACCCCTTTGTCGTCAACATAGCTAAATCCAGACAGCTTGCCATTCACGCCACAGATCAGCTTCCCTCGCGCTTTCACCCTTTCTAAAACTCCCTCTGAAGCTTTTTTAGTTGCCGTCGTAGCAGTTGGTGTCGCCGTAGCGGTGGGTGTCGCCGTAGCAGTGGGCTTGGGTTGCTCTTGGCATCCTGATAGCAATGCGATCGTCAGACTCGCAAAAAAGCACCATTGCCTCAAAGGTGTTTTGGGGGAAGTCTTTCGGGCTTTAGGTTTTAAGAGGGCAGTGTTAGGTAAATGCTTAGGCATTAAGCTCATGGGGGGTACTGATTTCTAGCGCAATCGATCTACGATCTATATTTGCAGCTTACATTGATTTCATCAAATTTAGCACTAACAAAAAGGCGACGCAAAACGCCGCCTTTTTGTTTCAATTAAGCCGAAAGGTAAGCTGCTAGTTTTTCAAGCTGGCAATCGCCTTCTGAGCGATCGAGAAAATCATTAGCTACATCGACAAGGTTTGCTAGATTTTGAGGATCAGCTTGAAAAGTCGAAATTGGTTTTTCTTTGGAATTAGGAACCAGTGGCTGATAGCGATTATATTTGTCCCTAAGCAATTGAGTCGCAATGTAATCAATCAAATCTGCGGAGCCATCTGCATATACTTCTAGTAGTGGAATTCCTC
This sequence comes from Pseudanabaena sp., assembly GCA_043755885.1. Lineage (GTDB taxonomy): Bacteria > Cyanobacteriota > Cyanobacteriia > Pseudanabaenales > Pseudanabaenaceae > Pseudanabaena. Next base: position 2,651 of record JAYUSC010000402.1, read on the forward strand.
TTTTAATATTTAGCCAATCCAGTATTCCCCAAGTCTTTGTGTCATTGGCAGTAATCCGATCTTCCATTTGTCCAGTACCAAAAGACACGACGCAGATATTTTCCAAACTCACAGGTTTGCTACTCTTTTTAAGATGGATGCATTCTGCGATCGCGCAAAGTGAAGGATTATTTGCCACGACACCACCATCGATTAAAGGAACACCATTAGTTTCGGGTGGAATTTTAATGGTGACAGGATTTTTGATGATTGAGTGATCAGGGTTTTGCCTTAGACTCTCAATGTAGGTCGGATCAGTTAAGATATGCCCTGCAAAAGCTGTAGGAGCAGCCGAAGAGGATCGACAAATTTCCCAAATAGGAATTTGAGCAAATTCAGGTTGATTACTTTTAAAAACTACAGTAGTGCGATTATAAGCATCATAGGCAACGACAAGGGTGGGAGGCAACGTCCCAAAAAGTTCTTTGCCAAAAACATTGGTATCCTGAAGCACCTTCTCCAATCCATCACTGGGAAACAAAGGAAGAGAATAATCACCTATCTTAATTCTTTCAAGCAAACTATTCCATAAAAAATTGATGCTTCCTAGATTAGGGAAAATATCTTTCCCTTTCTCTTCATAAAACTTGCGGATGTCGGCGACAGGCATTCCTTTGGCAATACAACAAGCAATGATGCTACCTGTAGAAGTTCCTGCAAACATGTCAAAATAGTTGTTGAGAGGTGAACCTAACTTTTGTTCCAAGCGTTCTAAAATTACAGTTGTAATCAGCCCACGAATGCCACCACCGTCACAAGCAAGAACTCTAAAATCTTCTGAGTTAGCCAAAAGTTTTACCTCTACATAAATCTAATGATTCTGGCGACAATTATAGATTAGATAAAGCGGCAAATATATTAAATTTAGCTAACAAGCGAAAGCCCCGCACTCTATCCGTTTACAAGGATGAGTGACGGGATGTAAGCGCGTCCGTCAAGGGGTTCGATGCCCCGTAGAT
>JAYUSC010000403.1:0-8685 GCA_043755885.1 Pseudanabaena sp.
AATGCTAACCAGAACTAAAACATTTGTGCCATTGTCATACACAACTTGATAGAGAACCTGCTTCACAATCTGAGTAGGATCGCATTTTAGAAACTTGCAAACAGTCTCAATTGTGCCTTTTTTCGGTGTATGCACCTTCTCAAACTTGTCAAAATGCGAAGGTACAGCATCAGGTGGAATTGATACTGCTTTCTCAACATTGGCGGCATAGCTGCTATCTTCAGTAAAGAGAATGTCATCTTCGCCCGCCTCAGCAAGTACCATAAACTCCTGCGAGCCCGAACCACCGATCGCACCTGAGTCCGCCTCGACTGCGCGGAATTTTAGCCCGCAGCGATCGAACATCTTCCGATAGGCGCGATCCATTTCGTAATAAGTCTCTTTCAGGCTTTCTTCGCTGCTATGGAACGAGTAGCCATCTTTCATAATGAATTCGCGACCGCGCATCAAACCAAAGCGAGGACGAATCTCATCGCGAAACTTAGTTTGGATTTGATACAAATGCTGTGGTAGTTGGCGATAGGAGCGAATCATATCTCTTGCGATCGCAGTAATGATTTCTTCATGGGTTGGTCCTAGTCCAACTTCACGATTGGCGCGATCGGTGAGGGCAAACATGATCCCTTCGGCTTTGGTGTAGGTATCCCAGCGCCCTGACTCCTGCCAAAGTTCCGCAGGTTGCAGTTGCGTTAATAGACATTCTTGCGCCCCTGTGTCGTTCATTTCTTCGCGCACGATCGCCGAAATCTTTTGGAGGACGCGCCACATCAGCGGCAGGTACACATACAAGCCTGCACCCACGCGCCGAATGTAGCCTGCACGGAGTAATAATTTGTGACTTGTGAGTTCTGCTTCGGCGGGATCTTCACGCAGAGTGACCCAGAGCATTTGAGATAGACGCATATTGCTGGAGATGTTCGCTGATGTTCGCTAGGGGTATTCGCTAGAATTTCGTTAATATCTTAACAGTGATTCCACCTGTCGATCATATCAGGACTTGTAGCCTTGGTGTTGTGGCGGTAACTGCGTACTCTTGCTTTGGCAAGTTAGGATCGCCATAGCAACATCGCATCGCCAAACGAATAAAAACGATATTCTTTCGCGATCGCTTCTTGGTATACCGACATTAAAAACTCGCGTCCATCTTCACCCAAAAACGATGACACCATCATTAGCAAAGTTGACTTGGGTAAATGAAAATTAGTCATCATTCCATCTAAAACTTTCCATTCATAGCCAGGATAAATCATCAAATTTGTTTTACCCTTAAAGGCTTGAAAATTGGAATTTTCTAGCGATCGCGCAACGGTACTGCCAACGCCAATTACTCGCCCGCCCCGCGCTTTGGTTTCCTTGATCTTTGCGATCGCAGACTCTGGCACTTCACACCACTCGTTATGCATCACATGCTGCGTGATGTCCTCCACCTCCACAGGGCGAAATGTACCGATACCCACATGCAGAGTCACAAAGGCTTTATCAATGCCCTTGTCGGCTAGTTTTTGAAATAGTGACTCGGTAAAATGTAACCCCGCTGTCGGCGCTGCGATCGCACCTGAGATATCCGCATAAATAGTCTGGTAACGCGCAGGATCAGCATGGGACTCGGTGACATAGGGCGGCAATGGCATTGTGCCTAGCTGTTCAATAATTTTGTCGAGATCCGCACCAGCAGGAATGTGAAACTGCAATTCTCTCGCTCTGGTGGTGGTCTCAATCCCCTCTATTGTCGCTTTGACATTTTCGGCAAAGATGATCGTGCTACCAATTGGCAAGCGCTTCCCTGGTTTAACCAAGGCTAACCAGCGATCATGTCCAACTGGCTCCATCAGCAAAATCTCGACAGGCACGCCCGATTGCTTATGCCCATACATCCTCGCAGGAATAACTTTGGTGTTGTTAAAAACCAGCAAATCTCCCGATCGCAAAAAATCTGGCAGATCGTAAAAGTGCTGATGCTGCAAATTGCGATCGCGATCAACTACCAATAGCCGCGAGCTATCCCTTGGTGTAACTGGATCTTGAGCTATGCGATCGCTAGGCAATTCATAGTCATAGGCGCTTAACGCATAGTCAGGCTCAAGTTCAGTCACAGGCGATGAAGTCATAGAAAAGTTACACTTTGGGACATTGGCGCTACTTAAATAGCTAAGCACAATTAAATATAAAACTCTAGGAACTGTACCGCCCGCTGCGCGGGCGGTACAGTTTTTGGCTTTTGGTTTTTAATTATGCTGAGATACTTACATTATTTACAGCACTACTCTAAGTGTTTGACAAAAAGTGACGAAGTTACAAAAAAATATAAGAAATTTTATATACCAATCGCAGAAACAGTGGTATACAGATGGCAGAAGCAACATGTGTTTTATATATGTTGCGATCGCAATTTCAGATTTTCTATGTTAAACGAGGAGTTTATGCAGTATTTAATGACAGATCTTCACCAACGCTTTATTGGTGCATTGAACTACAACAAGCCTCTCTCTGTGGGCGATGTATTTCGTGCAGACAATACTAAAACCTATACAGTTGTTAGCATTAATGACACTCGCAACAAGAGCAAGGATGTCAAATCGGTAACTGTGATTCCTGTCCGCGAAGCTGTGGCTGCTCATTAACTTACTAAATTAATAGGCGAGTTAATTGGCTTATTAATTTATCGTCTGGTAATTTTTCGCTTGATGGTCTATGTACATTGCTCACACTAGCTAAAAGTATTAGCTAAAAATACTTTTTCAAAATATTGAAAGTAAAAAATAATTTCAGGAAATTATCAAAATTAATCTGAGAGAATCATCGAAACTATTGACAATACATTGATATAAACGAGTATCTCTTTGCTCTCTCCAAATACCATCATTAATAACAAAAGAAAAGCAGCGCTTGGCGCTGCTTTTCTTTTGTTATTGCTGGCAGGCGGAGCTTTATATCGCTTATCATCTTTGCGATTTAGATTAGTAACTCACCTTACGCAGAAGGTTACTAAAGCCCTCACCCCTAGCCCCTCTCCCGAAGGAGAGGGGAACAAGAAAATAACCAAATCTTGCTCCCCCTCTCCTTCGGGAGAAGGGGCTGGGGGGTGAGGGCAGATCTTTGCTCTGCGTAAGGTGAGTTAGTAAGGTGGGCAATGCCCACCTACTATTATCTGGTTTAGATTAAAACCATGCCACGTTTTAAATTATTTAAAGAGGTTGCATCAATAGAATTACCTCTGAGATCTAGGCGGACAAGATTCTTTAGATTTGAGATTTCAGGAGGTAGGTTAGTTAATTGATTGTGAGACAAATCTAGTTCTGTGATATTTCTGAGATTACCGATCTCAGGTGGAAGACAAGTCAATTGATTGTTGCCAAGATATAAATCTTTGAGTCCGATCAGATTACCAATTTCTTCGGGCAAAGTAGTGAGATTATTTTTTCGCAGATCTAACTCAGTTAAATTGGTAAGGTTGAAAATTTCTAAAGGTAGTTCCTCAAGCTTATTTTCACTTAAGTCGAGCCATGTTAAAAATTTGAGCAATCCAATCTCAGATGGCAACTCTTTTAAAAAATTATCGTTAACATCAAATCTCGCCAGATTCGATAATCTCCCAAGATCAGATGGCAAACTGGTAATGTTATTTTCAGCTAAATTTAAGACTGTGAGATTTTTTAGCTGCATAACTGCTGCGGGAATCTGTGGCAGTTGATTGGTTTCAAGATGGAGCCAAGTTAGTTTTTGCAAATTTGCGATCGCATCTGGTAGCGAAGTCAATTCATTGTCGCTGAGGTACAACCAAACTAGATGTTTCAATTTGCCAATCTCTTCAGGAACTGCCATCATCTGTAGATCACTAAGATAAAGCGACGTGGTTTCAGCAGATCTGGCGCTCTCAATTTCTTTCAGAATTTCCTGTTCGTTCATGGTCTCGTTTGCATTATTTGGATATGGTACTCAAGGTACAAATTGATAATTATTGTTTTAGCTACTCTTCAGAGGGCAATCCCAACGATCCCACAATTTTGTTTTTGCATGGATTTATGGGGAATCGCTGTGAGTTCCAACAAGCGATCGCAACTTTGTCGAAACAATTTCACTGTGTGGCGATCGATTTGTTAGGGCATGGTCAGACCATTGCGATCGATCCAAGTACCGATCACGATCACTACTACACAATACAGTCCAGCGCCAATCTTGTCATCAAATATTTGGATTTACTTCGTGTGAATCGTTGTTTTTTAGTGGGTTACTCGATGGGCGGCAGGTTGGCTTTATATTTAACAATTCATTTCCCGCAATATTTTGATCGGGTTGTTCTCGAATCCACATCCGCAGGTTTATCGTCAGCCTTGGCAAGACGCGATCGCTTAGCCAAGGATCGACAACTGGCGACAAAGCTCGAAACTGGAGATTTGCGATCATTTCTGGAAAATTGGTATCAGCAACCTATTTTTGCCAACTTGCGATCGCACTCACATTTTGCCCAGATGCTAGAGCAGAGGTTTAATAATTCTCCCGCACAGCTAGCCAAAGCTTTACGCAATCTCAGTACAGGAATGCAACCATCTTTATGGGAAAATCTCTCTAAAAATGAGATTCCATTGTTGTTAATGGCAGGTGCGTTAGATCCTAAGTTTGTGCAAATAAATCAACAGATGCAACAGCTATGCAAGCATTCACAGCTAGAAGTTATCCCTAGCTGTGGTCACAATATCCATTTTGAGAATCCAGATCTATTTATTGAGAAGATTAAAACTTTTTTTGCTTTATAAAGAGAGTTGCGCCGCAACTCTCTTAAAACTGATGTTAAGTGGAAGTTATTAATATCTTGATTTATTCTCGCCCCCAGCAATTTATTTCAGCAAGCCCGTAGGGGCTTAGCATTTGCGCCACAATTTCGCAACTCATCACAGAGATCTTGATCTGCAAATGCTAAGCCCTGTTTGCTTTTACAGACAATTTGTCCCTGCGCTGCGAAGTTTAGGGCAGAGCATTCCCACAACAAGATTATCTAAAAATTTATCAATTCCTGTGGGAATGCTCTGCCCCTACAGTTCTATTCTATGGGCGCAAATAATTAATGACACTAACTAGAAGCGATATTCCTTAAATCTGGACGGGGCGCAGGGGCAAAGAATAGCGTTTCAAACGAAGCATCACGATTACCTAAGGTTTCGTAAAAGAAGAAAGAGAAACCATCCAGAGTTAGTTCACGAGCAATTTTGACCTGACCTTTGATCTGCCTGATATCGATATTTTGGACTCGTAAACCTGTCAAAATACCCACCGCTACAGGGATTTTTAGACGAATCTCCTGCAACTCTGGGCGTTCTAATTCCCGCTTAAAATTGTCAATATCATCGCGATATACCTGCACAATTAATTCATCAATATATTTGAGATAAACCCAGCTATACCAATCTTGTAAGTATTTCTTATAGGAGAAATCTTTAGGATTAGGGGAAAGAGAAATTAAGCAGTTTGGTTTGATTGCTCTAACTGATTTAGAGATCTTTTTCATTAAATTGGTGACGTACTTAGCACGCCACTGCATCCATGAAGGATCATTGATATCCTCTGGTGGCAATCGCCCGAAGTGATCTTTTTTATACAAAGCGATCGTGTAATCATCGTAACCAAGTTCTGCTGGCATCCCAAAATGATCATCAAGCTGAATACCATCAACATCATATTTGGCAACAACTTCCACGATTAAATCTGTCAGCAATTTTTGCACTTCAGGACGGGCAGGGTTTAGCCAAGCAAGACGATGTTGATCTTTTTCGCCATGCAAGAAAAGATAGCTGCCATCCTTTCGGCGACTGACCCAATCGGGATGTTGACGCATTAACGCTGAGCCTTCTTCGGTCATTAAGCCGTACTCAAACCAAGGGATGACCGCAAAATTTTGTTCATGTCCAAACTTGATCGCTTCAGCAAGCATATCTCGATTTTGAAGCTCAGGTATGGGTTCAACAGGCACACCAAAACTGGCTTCGGCAACTTTGCTAGGGTAGAGCGTGTATCCACCATTCCAAACCGTTGGATATAGGGTATTAAATTTTAACCGCTTTAATCTTGTAATCGCTTTTTCCAGACTCTGAGCCGAAAACAAAACATCACTATCAACATTAGTCAGCCAGATACCGCGCAATTCATTGCCATTCGATGGTCTGATCAGCGGTAAATTAGGTGGGGCTGGCTGATCAACCTGTATAGGCGGAGGGGATTGATCAATGTTGTTGCTGGCAGTTTCAATACTAGGAGTTTGCGCGATCGCAAAAAAAGGAAAATTGATCATCATTGCGATCGCAAATCCTAAGAATGTTAAAACTAGCAAGCGAAGCCTTACCTGCCAAGATCCAGAATTAATTTTCCCCATAATTATTAACGAGCTAGGTCAGCTCTAACTCCTCACATTTAGGTTGCAACTTTTTTTGTAAATTTATTGTATAGCAATGTAAAAAATCGCAAAAGTAGCAGCGACACTTAGTTATCAGATCTTTCTATGAACTTTTGGACGCAGATCCCAGAAATTGTCGATTTATCTCCAAAATCGGACATAACAAATCGGAAACGTTTTTGGGCAGTAGATCTTTAACCACATCTTGCATGATCAGATAAGTGATATTACAAACTTCCTGTGCGCCAAAGGCTTGCATGATCGTCTGGAACCAATACAAGAACTGCTGACGTAAAAACTCTGGATCATCCAATAAAACAGTCATTGCCGAGTGACGTAAAACTCTCAATGTGTCTTGTTTCCATTTGCCTTGCAAGTCTTCACCCTTTGGTAATAGCAATTTGGAATAGGATGTTTGCAATTTTTTTAAAACAGTTTCGACGATCTGTTTCTCTACTTCTTTGATGCGGCGATAAGCCTCAACGCGTGAGTCAAAGGAATTGATATAGGTATCCATAAACTGCAATTCTGCGTCGCTGGCATAGCGACCATCTGCATTTGTGCCTAGTTGTTGCAGCTTACTTAACATTGCTGGCTCTATCCGACGTTTGTGTATGTATGATTTTAGCTGGATCTGAGCCTGAAACAATCCGCCACTTTAAGCATTATCTCTAGCGATCGCCCTTTTTTTGTTACGATTCAGATAAATCGATAAATAATCGAAATTGCCAACACACATCTATGCGATCGCTCGCCGCCATATCCTGTCATGTTATCTGACCACGATCACATTGAAGGGCTGTTTCCTGAAGCTGCCCAAAATTGGGATTTAAATCGGCTTTATGCAGATTTACAAGCTTCTAGTGGCAAAGAAATTAAGCCATTTGAAAAAGCTTGCTTGCGGGGATTGCTATGTCGTTATCGGCCGGGGCAACTTGCGTTTAAGCTGACTTGGACTTCGGGGGCGTTACGGGTTGAGTTAAATAAGGGGTTATACCGATCGCTAGAGGCGATCGCAAATCAGCCGATCAATACGCTGCGCTGGGAAAAAGTTCCTGAATGGTTAGAGGCTAAAGGCTATAAAGCACAACGCCAAAGTTTGCATAATCTCGCTACGAACTCTCCCGCTAATGGGACAAATTTGGCGGATTGGGGCGAGGCTCCAAATATTCAAACTTTTTATGGACGCACAGAGGAGCTAGCCAAATTAGAACAGTGGGTGGTGCGCGATCGCTGTCATCTTCTAGCAATATGCGGCATGGGCGGCATTGGCAAGACGGCGCTGACGGTAAAACTCGTCGAAAATATGCGATCGCAGTTTGATTGCTTTATTTGGCGATCGCTGCGGGGCGCACAACCAACCTCGCAATTAATTGCCGATCTGTTGCAATTCCTGAACAGTTCACAACAAACAAGTTCTGGGCTTTCTGATTTGTTAGATGTTTTGCGCCAAAAGCGTTGTCTGATCGTGCTAGATGACTTTGAGGCGACGCTCCAAGATGGGGAGTTAGTGGGAGCCTATCGTCAAGGTTGCGAAGCTCATGCCGAATTGTTGCAGCGGGTTGGTTCAGAGCGCCATCAAAGTTCATTGATTTTGATTGGGCGAGAGCAGCCCAAAGAAATCTCGATGCATCAAGGGGATGATCAACCGATTCGCTATTTCAAAGTGAATGGATTACAAAGAGAAGGTGCTTTTGAGTTATTAAGAGCGCGAGGTTTTAAAGGCACTGAAAATGGGCTAGATGCTTTAGTCCAGCAATATCGTGGCAATCCTTCAGCTTTACGGATTGTGGCGGGGACAATTCAGGAATTATTTAATGGCAATGTTTCGGAATTTCTCAGACAGACGGCTCTGGCTCTGGGTGATGTCTTACGGACGCTGCTTTATCAACAGTTTGAGCGACTCTCGAAACTGGAAAAAGATGTCTTGTATTGGCTAGCAATCAAGCATCGTCCCGTATCACTCTCAACCTTGCGATCGGAGATGAACTTGCAAGCCTCTGGTTCCGAATTAATCAATGCTCTGGAGTCATTGCGATGGCGATCGCTAATTGAGAAAGTCTCGGAACAGGATGAGGTGATGTTCCTTTTAGAGCCTGTGGTGTTGAAATATGTGAATCGTCAATTTGTCGATGAGGTGAGCAAAGAAATAACTGCGATCGCAACGCAGCAAAATCTCAAATCGATTAACTTATTACAAAGCCATGTCCTCGTCGAAGATCGCGCCCCTGACTCGATTCGGGCGATGCAGATTCGATTAGTACTCAAGCCGATTAAGGACAAATTAAATAAGGCGATCG
>JAYUSC010000404.1:0-3643 GCA_043755885.1 Pseudanabaena sp.
GTTAATTAAAAGGGTGTCGAACCCCTTTAATTAACACGCTTACATCCCGTCGCTCAACGGAGTACCGTTAGAGCGCGGGGCTTTCGCTTATTAGCTAAAGGCGCTGAGAGGGAAACAAGCGAGGGAATTTATTCCCTTTAATCTTTTTCTGGTACAATAAGAGCAATGTTGGGGCGATAGCCAAGCTCTTAACAAACAAATTAACTTTGAATACCGCAGGGCTTGCGGGAAGGCTTAAGCCTAAAGTCTGTGGAGCGAACATAAGACCAAAAAGCTCCTTGAGGGTAGAGGCGGTTGCGAAATACCAGTAATGGGAAGAAACAGAAACCTGAGTCGTGAGTCTTAGGAATCTCAGTCGCTTCAGCGCTGAGAGGATGTCAAAAATCTCAATGGTATCGATTGATTGATACGCATCGTTTATTTGTTTCATAATCAAACACAAAGTGTTTTACAGCGCTTTGCACTCAAACCCGAGCCAAGAACCCCCTTAAAAGTTTTGCCTTGCAAAACTTTTAAGGGGGTTCTTGGTTCTATGGCGGCGCGAAGCGCCGCCATCTTTAATTTAAGCAAGTTGAGCGCGGATGGCTTCAATGCGATCGCGATTAGCGCCAAGGTCAGACTGACCGAGACGCGAAGCCGATCGCAATTCGATGAGGCCCTTGTCGGCATTTAGATAAAACTCAACATCATCGACATAACCCATGAGGGCGCTGGTAAACTCGGCATAGAGGTAGTTGCTCTCGGCGGTGATGATTTTGGTGCGAGGCATACTAGAAATCACCGCTTTAAGATCGGCTAAAGCCTTAGCAGGATCGCCTGTATAGGTCAAAGGCGCGATCTTATGCTCAGCGTCAGTGCTTTGGCTAGAGACACAGTTAGGGGAATTGGGGCAAGCGAGGAGCTTGCCATCGGTGACACCGATATTGGTGGGGCGTGTGCCAGAAAAAGAAAAAAGGGCCATAGGTGTTGCGATCGCAGAATTTAGTGAATAGTTTAGAGGATGCGCCGAAGCCGCAGGAACAAATCCGAAATAAGCAAGAATAACAAAATATAAGCTCGCGGCGATCGCGACAAGTTTAGACATAAAATAATCCACGCACAAGGTTAAACAGTGTTCCGAACAGTAAAACTAGTGTAGCTAAAGTGGCGATCGCAAATCCTGCGGCGCGTTTTTCAGCTTGGACGTAATAGCCCCAAGCATAGGCAATGCGTCCGACAATCCAGATAGCGCCTAAGATTGCGCCCCAGTTAGGGTTTACAAAAATGCTGAATAGCCACAGAGCAGGCAAAAAGATCACAATTTGCTCAAGCGTATTTTGGTGGGCGCGATAGACTCGCTCAAAATTTTCGTTGCCAGTAGTTTGCGGCGGCGAGACTTTGTACTTAAATCGCGCCGCGCCGACGCTAAGCCCTAAGCCAAAGTAAACAATTAATGCGCCGATAGTTGCGATCGCAGGAAATACGAGTGTTTTGATGTCCATTTGGTTAAGCACTATGATGATGGCTATATCTCGTTTTATGTTATGCCAAAGTTTCAAATCTATATCGGAATTGCTGCGATCGCACTAGTTAGCTGTCAGCAGAACCCCACAGCGCCAACGAATAATCTTGCTACTGACAAAGCAATTAGTTATTTGCGATTGCAGCTTAAGCTGTCACCCAATATTGCGATCGTGGCGGAGTCACAAAAGCCACAGCTAGCTAATACCAATGATCTATGTCAAACGACAGCCCCGACTCAAGATGGGTTTGAAATTGCGCTGATTGCTGAAGATCTGCGCTACACCTTGCAAACCAATCAAGACGCGAGCAAAATCGAGATTTGTCGCTCTGAGGATGCCAAGCCTGAAACCACTGGCAAGTATACGGGTGCGGGTTATATATTGCGCTATCCTGCCAACTGGAAAGCGATCGATCTTGGTTTAGAAACTTCGGGCGCGAGTACGGTCATTTTTACGCCCAGTCGTGAGATCAATTTAGGTACAGATAAAAATGCTCTCGTTAAAAAGCTCCAACAAAATCAGCAAATCTATACGGTGGTGTCGCGACAACCGATGAATGGTATTGCGATCGCATCCGATGGTTCTGACAAAGCCAAAGATCTCGTCAACATTCCTTTTGATCCCAAAGTTAAAGGCGCTAAGTCTGGTTCTAAACAGGAATTTACCACTGCGATCGCGTCTAGTGATGCTCCTAACAAATCCACAATCTGGAAAGTGAAAGTATTAACCTTAGAAGCCGATAAATTTATCTATACAGTTCGCTATTACCAACCTGATTCGCAAAATGCTACCAATAGCCCAAATTCATCACCATTTGATCAATTTGCGAATAGCTTTGCTCTCATTTCCGTAAATTAGATCTAAGAGTCCACCCAAGAATTGCACTAGATCTCCCCAGCCCCTCTTAAGACCTCTACGCACAAGTCGGACTTACTCCCTGTAATTCCCTCTTGCACCCCACCCTAACCCTCCCCTTTGCAAGGGGAGGGTTAGGGTGGGGTAATCCCCTTGATTCCATACACAATTGAGATGTGGTTACACGGCAGCTTCTTAAGGGGGATTGAGGGGAATCTCTTAGAGCTTTTGACCGCAGAAAGCAACTCTTAAATAGCTTCTAAACTGTGTATTTTTCCCAAACATCTACATAGGGAATACTCTTAGAATTCCATGGCTTGTGATGTCCACCACTCCAATGGATAATTGAGATTTTAGACAGGTCTTTTTTGAGGAGCCAACTAATTAACTTTGTATTGCCAAAACCACAGCAATTCCATCGACGGTCTAACTGCACATAGTCTTTAAACATCAAGTTAAGCAATGTCTCATCGTTCAACTGTAATAGGCTATAACCGCATTGCCGATCCCATTCCAGATAAGAATCTAATTTCTGGTAATCTTCTTTTGTCCAAAAAGATAAATCAGTAAATAGAACTCCTCCATTAAAAGTGTTCTTGATTTTACGAAGCTGATGTAGAGCTTTAAAAGGATTGGAAAAGTGGAAAATAGCAGGAAAGAAGTGAGGGACAGCCGCAAAGTATTGATCCTTGGAAAAATTGATGGAATCATAGAGTATAGCTATGTCATCTATAACCACAATATCGGTATCGAGATAGATAACCTTCTTCATCTCAGGAAAAATACTTCCTAAAAACAACCGGGCAAATAGCATATACAATCCATTTGTTCTATCAATACTTGGCGGTTTATATTTTTGAGATATATAGTCTTGAACTGCTGGTGTAGGAATATATTCTTTAAATCTGAATTCAGTTACATGGTTATCAAAGTGTTTTGGTAATTCATTCTCAAAAATCGGGCTCTCATCTTTGGGAATAATTATGTTGAACCGTAGTCTTTCTGGCTGTGCAGTATTCTGAATGATTGAATTTATGGTCGTCAATAGACCAGGTAAATATGCTGAATTCACGGAAAAGACTAGATCGATCTTCATAATATATTATTAATTGTGTAGGTCATCCATCAGAGGAGAGGCTGCCACTCTTTACTTTACCCGCTCTGACTCGTTTGTCAACGTCTTCCCTGAATCTTCATAAAAATAATACAATAAAAATTTAATGGCGATCGCGATAAGGTGAGAAACTAATCTTTGGTGAATTGCAAACATTTGAGCTACGAGTTTG
>JAYUSC010000405.1:0-8678 GCA_043755885.1 Pseudanabaena sp.
CATGTGTCGAGCGAGGGCGCGCCCGACCTGCGCTTCGCGCCGCAACTCATTTCTGGGGTTTGGGTTTACTAGCTAACTCTTTTTTTGCTATAACAAGAAATATTTTTTTCCTTTGAGTTTCATTTACTTTTATGTCTTAGCAAAAACTTCATGCGAAGATAATCACAGTTTGTATTCTGCATCACAGAAAAAGATTATTTTTGTTGAATTTAGAAACCATTGATTTGTTCAATAACTTTAAAGTCAAGCAAAAAAACACATAGAGGGCTTAGTTATGTTGCACTCACTTTATTATTCTATTGGCGCTATTCAAGACGAAGCAAGACATTTACTCGACAGCGGCCGACTCACCCGCAGTCAACCCATTCATACTCTTTGTCGCTTCTTTCGCGATCGCGAATGGGGGCAAATCGAACGAGAATTAGAAGAAAATCAGTATCTATTACGCGATCGCATTTGTGATTTGGTCAGTCATGAATGTTGGCAAAATGATTAACTGCTACAAAATAAGGGTGCACTTTTGCAACCCTTATTTTGTGGTAACTTGGCGAAATACTAGTCTTGAACTGCAAAAAGTTATACAATCTGACTGGGTTTAGCCTTATTGCTAGCTTTAGTAATTGAAACCATTGGCGAATCAGCAAGAGCAAAAAATGAATCAAGGCGTTAACCTAATCGACCGCCTCAAGAAATTTGTTGGCCAATCTGCTAGTATGCTGAATTTAGATGAAGATGTGGCAATAGATAGGGGCATGACTCAAATTATTAAGTCGGCGGTAATGGTAATTGGTGGTGGAGAGGATAAAGTCCAAGACCGCAAAATTCTCAAAGCCTTTGTGGAAAGTTCTGGTGGCTCCCAAGCTCGCATTGCTATAATTCCATGCGCCTCGAGAGAACCTGATATTATTGGACGAATTTATCATGATATTTTTACTGAACTTGGCGCAAGTGTAGTTGAAGTATTAGATATTCGCGAGCGTCCTCAAGATGATTATCCTGAAGCCGAAGCTCTGGTAGATCGGTTTACAGGTGTTTTTATGACTGGTGGCGACCAGCTACGTTTGTGTGGCTTGATTGCTGATACTCCCTTTGCAATCACAGTCGCCAAACGCATCGATGAACAGCGTCTAGTCTTAGCTGGCACAAGTGCAGGTGCGGCGGCGATGGGCTATCACATGATTTCAGGCGGCAGTAGTGGCGAGTCACCGCATAAGGAACTTGTGAATATGAGTACAGGCTTGAATATCTTGCCTGAAATCATTGTCGATCAGCATTTTCATAACCGTAATCGGATGGCGCGTCTGATGACTGCGATCGCAGCGCATCCCGACAAAATTGGCATCGGCATCGATGAGGATACGGTGGCAATTTTTGAGCCAAATAATGTCATGCGTGTTCTAGGGCGTGGTACGGTCACCGTAGTCGATCCTGGCGAAGTCTCCTACAGCAATCAACTATGGGTTAGTGGCGCAGCACCTCTAACTATCCATAATTTGCGGGTGCATATTCTTGCCGCAGGTTGCAAATATCACATGCTCAAACGCATTCCTATTAGTCCGTCAGTATAAAAAAGGCTCGCAAAGCGAGCCTTTTTGGTACTAGTTGCGGCGGGCTACGCCCGCCGCAATATTTTTGGTTATTTAGTCCAATCTCCTGATTCTGGGACATCAACAATTGATTTCAGCCCTGCTAGAGTTGAAGGTAGCGATCGCGGATCCATGAACATCACTTTGCTACTGCCACTAGAGCCAATCGTCGTCGCCATCGAGAGATAGCTCTGGGCTAGCAAAAATTGCAGCGCTTCCTGAGATTGAGGATTGCCCTTCATCGATTGCAATAATACCTGCATCGCCTGAGACGTACCCTGAGCTTTTAGTACTTGTTCCTGACGCTCAGCTTCAGCACGCAAAATTCGTGACTGCTTCTGTCCCTCAGCTTCCAAGATCGCAGACTTTTGCGAAGCCTCAGCATTTAGTAACTGCGAATCAGCCAAACCTTTAGCCTTATTAATCGCCGCCTCGCGATCGCCCTCTGATGTGAGAATCGCCGCCCGTTTTTTCCGTTCAGCAGTCATTTGCAACTCCATCGACTCCTGCACCGCCTTAGCTGGCAAGATATCGCGCAACTCTACCCGCGTCACCTTCACGCCCCAAGGCTCGGTCGCATCATCGAGATCCCGTAGTAGCAGCTCATTGATTTTATTTCGTGCCGTAAATGTTTCGTCTAGCTCTAGGCTGCCTAACTCAGAGCGAATCTGGGTCAGTACGATATTCACGATCGCTTGACGCAAATTTTCAACCCGATAAAAAGCTCTTTCCATATCGACAACCCGCCAATAGACCACCGCATCGGCTGTAATTGGCACATTGTCGCGAGTAATACATTGCTGCGGCGGAATATCTAAGACTTGCTCTTTGATTGTGCCGCGATAGCTGACAGTATCGATAAAGGGCAAGATAAAGTGTGGTCCAGCAGGAAGCTTACGTTTATATTTACCAAAGGATGCAACCAGTGCTTCTTCGCCTTGGTTAACGATTTTAAAAGATGTAGTACCCATGCCAAAAAAGACACCTGCACCGATCGCAAAACTCCATAAGTCCATAATGTTTTTCGATTGTTAGTTGAACTCACATTAATGATAGCTTGATTGATTGGTGTGATGCGATCGGTTATATGTAAAAAATGGTAGATCTGTAGTGCCATCTCCATTTTAAAAGTGTTTTTTGATGACAAATATTTTCGGAATGAAATAAATATTAATGTTTTTGTAAATTCTTTATTATGGACAAGAAATACTGGAATGAATTTAAATGGTTAGGTTGAACTGTAATCCGTTTAATTAGTTCATCTAAATAAAACTTTTCTCCAACCTCTTTTGATTTTCCCTTAGAGTAAGAAAGTTCTCTAGCTCTAAAAACAGACTTCAAATATTCTTCGTGAAATTGAGCATGAGTAATCGATTTGCTACCATCGTAAATACCCATTAATTCTGGATCTTGATTTCTAACATCATAATAATTTCTATATGTCAGAAATGTTTGGCTATATTTGAGTGGGATGTTTGCAGTTTGAGTCAGAACAAAATTTTGATTTCCCAATAGCCAAGTCTCTATGCATCGATTCTGAATTATTAGAACTAGCTCTATGCTACTTAAGTTAATATTCTTATTTGATTTTAATGATATAAGTACATCTGACCTCAGTTCATCTACAGTCAGTTCTTCCGAATCTAGACAGACAAGCAGATAATTGTAATAGTGCTTTCCTTGTGATTCGAGCAAGTTTATATCTTTTATCGCATTTGGTAAATGTTCATCAATTATTGCAGGTTGCCCAGCAGCGTTAAACATAAAGTAGTTATTATTAGTAATTTGATCATATTCATTAACTCTTTTAAAATGTGGTAAAAGATAAGTTAACCATTTTGGATAAATATTAAACTCAGACGATCCCTCTACAAGAAAATACAGATTCATACAACTTCAGCCTCTTCGTTATATGTTTCCAATTTGTTAATTAGCTGCAAATAAGCTTGGTGCTTAGACTTACCTAGATTCAATTCCTTAGCATTTCTTACAGTTACTACACCACCTTTACGAGTAACAATTTTCCAATAATTCATCGGAATATTATTGATAATATATGGATGATGACTAGTTAAAATGAATTGTAAATCTCCCTGATCCAAAATTAGATCTTCAGTGACAGCATCAATGCAATTAATACCTAAACTATTTTCAAATTCATCGATAATGATTAGACTGCCATTCGGTGACAAATAAAGTTCAGCGATATGAATTATAGTCCTGTACATACCAGAAGACATATCTCCTTGCTCTATCCAAGATTCGACACCTTTTTCTTTAATATACACAAATGGGAATTCATTAAGTGCATTTGAAATTTCTGTAGGAGTGTAGCCATTGAAAGATTCAATCTTAATATCTTCAACTGTAGGGAAAATTTGTAGGAATTTGTTCTTGATATCCTCAAATAGTTTTGGTACATTCCTATAAATTAAAGCCAACTTAACTTGTGTTCTGAATTCACTATTTATGATTTCTTCTTCAGTAGTATATTTACTCAAAAGCAAAGAAAATGGCACATGATAAATCTGCTTTTGTGACACCATAGTTTCATCACTATGATTTATTTGTCGAAAACCATTCCATGCTGGTTTAATCAATTTTTCGTTCTTGAAAATTTCAACCACGCTTTCAAATGCTGATAGTTTTGGTAGAATATTGCCATTAAACTCAATTTGAGTCCCTTCTCTTTTTACTAAGAGTTTTTGGTTTAAGACCAAACTCTCATTTAATATTTCAGCTTGATTATCACTATCAAACTCGTAAACAAAGTTGATGTCTGAGTTTTCTATAGTGTTAAATTTACCTGTCCAAAGATATTCTTCATTATCTTTTGTTGAAAAGATAATCGACCATTCAATGCCGTTTAAAGATTCACCTTTTGCTATTCTTTGAAGATTTAAGATAGCATCCAAAATCTTGGTCTTTCCTGCACCAGAAACACCCACAAGCAAGTTGAGATTAGAAAACTCAACTTGCTCTAGCCGCCATCCTTTGGCATGGTCATAATATTCTAGGCTTTTAATTTTCATCTTTACCAATCCTTGACCTGTATATGCCAATGGTATTATAGCGATCGCAGAAAATATACTGAGTTTCGATGCGATCGCTGAAAATGTTAACGTATGAAGAGAAATTTACAACTCACTCAGCCTTGTTTTTAATGGCTAATTCCTGATGACTAAATGTGTAATTAATCGCCGAGCCGAGTTTTCTGCTAGTCATCGCTACTGGCTACCCGAAATTCCAGACGAGGAAAATCAAGCCAAATTTGGCTTATGCACTAACTTTCCACCCCATGGACATAACTACGTCTTGTATGTCGGGATGCAAGGAGAGATTGACAACACTGGCATGGTGCTAAATCTTTCGGAGGTTAAGCACACCATTACCCGCGAAGTAACCGCTCAATTAAATTTTTCCTATCTCAATCAAGCGTGGGAAGAGTTTCAGCAAACTTTACCAACTACTGAAAACATCGCCCGTGTGATTTGGCAGCGACTAGAATCACATCTGCCATTGGTCAATATCCGCTTATACGAACAACCTGAACTCTGGGCTGATTACAAAGGTAACGACATGCAAGCATATTTAACGATTAGCACTCATTTTTCCGCCGCCCATCGCCTCGCACTAGATACGCTCTCGCTCGAGGAGAATACCGAGATCTATGGCAAATGCGCTCGTGTCAATGGGCATGGGCATAACTATCATTTGGAAGTTTCCATTGCTGGTGAAATCGATCCGCGCACTGGCATGATTGCCGATCTGAGCGATTTTCAAAAAGCTTTAGACCAACATATCCTCGATCCGATGGATCACACTTTCTTGAATAAAGATATTCCTTACTTCGCTGAAGTTGTCCCAACCGCCGAAAATATTGCGGTCTATATTCAAAAAGTGCTGACTCAGCCAATTCGTGACATCGGCGCAAAGTTGCACAGCATTAAGCTGATTGAAAGCCCGAATAACTCCTGTGAAGTTTACGGCGAATATCAACTTTCTGGCATCGAGCATTCGTTGGAAGAAGCTTTAGCCAAAGTTGGCTAGTACCGAATAAAACCCAAAAATATTGCGGCGGGCTATGCCCACCGCAATATTTTTGAGGTCAATTATGATGATTTTCCCATCGAACCAACAGCCAAAATCACGGGATGCAGTTCTCGGCGGTCAAGGATCGCCGCCGCTGGGTGGTGTGGTGTTGGGCGGGATTGCAGGAGTCAAAAGAAGATTAACTAGTCTTGCGATCGCACCGAGAATGTCGGCTTTACGCGAAGCTCTGAATTATGGCGAAACAGGCTTAGATCTAGTTTTGCAAGGCTTGCAAGATGACTCGCTCAAAGTCCAGCGCACGGCTTTATTATTACTTTGGCGCAGACCTGAAACTCATATTCGCCAAGCTTTAGCCAAATATAGCCAATATCACCTATTTGATATTGTCGATACTTTGCAAGGTCATGCTGATGCGATCGCATCTCTGGCTTTGTCAGCAAATGGCAAAATCTTATATAGCGCTGGGACAGACTTCACGATCAAAGTTTGGGACTTAGGAAAAGGCGCAAATAAGCAGATTGGTACAATTCGCGGTCATAGCCATATTGTTAACTCCATTGCCCTCAGCGCTAACGGTCGCATCTTAGTCAGTGGCAGTCGCGATAAAACAATTAAACTTTGGGATGCGCGATCGGGCAAAGAACTGCTGACACTCACAGGGCATATCGGCTATGTCAATTCTGTCGCAATTACGCCCGATGGCAGAACTTTAGTTACAGGCAGCCAAGACACCACGATTAAGCTTTGGGATATCAAAACAGGTACAGAAATTCGTACTTTGCGCGGTCACACTAGTCTTGTGGATTCCGTGGCGCTGAGTCCTGATGGTAAAGAGATCGCAAGTTGCAGTTGGGACACGACGATTCGCGTATGGGACTTAATTTCGGGCAAGCAACGCTGGGAATTTATTGGACATTCAGCGCGGGTTCTCTCCTTTGCGATTAGTCCCGATGGACGTACTCTGGTCAGTGGTAGTCTCGACACCCGCATCAAGGTCTGGGATTTACAAACTGGTAAGGCGATTCGCACATTAGAGGGACATTGGGGCTGGGTGAAGTCTTTGACGATTAGTCGTGATGGTAAAACCTTGATTAGTGCCAGTTATAAAGAAATTCGGGTGTGGAATTTAGAAACAGGTGAGCCAATTCAGGTTTTGAATGGGCATATCAATCTGATTAATGCGATCGCACTTAGTCAAGATGGACAAACCCTCGTCAGTGGCGGCGAAGACAGTAATATTCATGTCTGGAGTGTTC
Organism: Pseudanabaena sp.; assembly: GCA_043755885.1. Lineage (GTDB taxonomy): Bacteria > Cyanobacteriota > Cyanobacteriia > Pseudanabaenales > Pseudanabaenaceae > Pseudanabaena. The sequence continues at coordinate 6,896 of JAYUSC010000405.1, forward strand.
CATAATCGAGAAAATTTTTTGCTTTGCAAAAAATTTTCTCGATCAGTTACTGCGTAACCGCTTAATTTGGCGATCGCTTTGTTGCGCCCATTGAGTATTTTTTTGCTGATTAAAATAAGCTTGCGCTTGAATAAAAGATTGGATTGCGTCTTGCTTTTGTCCAGCCCTTACCTGCGCCACACCCAGCGTATAAAAAGCCTCAGCATAGTCTTTACGGAACTGCAAAGCATTACGCAGTTGCCCGATCGCATCTTCTGTCTGCCCTTGAATTAGTAGAGCCGCCGCCAAATTGTAATAAGCCTCCGCGTATTCAGGATTTAGTTGCAAGGCTTTGGTGTAGTAACCAATCGCCTTTGGGAGATCACCCTGAGTTTGAATTAAAAGCCCTAAGTTATAGATCGTTTCAGGCGCTTGAGGATTTAGCTTCAGAGCTTGATTGAGATTTGCGATCGCCTTGTTGATATCTTTTTTTTCTTTAAAGGCTAGACCGAGGTTGTAATAGGCAACTGAGAGCTTAGGATCGAGACTAACAGCTTTTTGTAGATTAGATATGGCTTGGTTCGGATCGCCAGACTGCAACTGCGCTGCTCCTAAATTACTGTATGCGATCGCAAATTTCGGTTCAAGTCTAGTGGCTCTTTGAAAAGAATTAATCGCCTCTTTGAGCTTGCCTCCCTGCGCGTAAGCCAGTCCCAGATTGTAATGTGCAGCCGTAAGTTCAGGATTTTTCTTGATCGCCGCCCGAAAAATTACCACGGCTCCTTCCAAATTCCCCAGCCGCACATAGGCATTACCACGATCCAAAAGCTGATCGGCAGTTTCATTAGGCGGGACAACAATCTGTTGCTGAATCTGAACTTTTTGCGGCGGTTTTTCACGCAGTTGGGGGATCGCCACACCTGTAAAACCTATACTAACTACTAAGACCGATGCGAAAATGCCCAAAACTGATTTCATAATCTTTTATGGTCTAAATTCTTGATTAAAGAATGTTAAATTGAGAAAGCTAAATTTGAGTAATAAATTAGCGATCGCCATTAAGCTCTGAGCTTTACAAATAGGCTTCACAAAAACAAGCAATACAAGCCCTGTAAACATGATTCTCGTTATCGACAATTACGACAGCTTTACCTATAACCTTGTCCAGTACCTTGGAGAATTATTACCCGAATTCCCCATGTTAGGCGAAATTATAGTTAAACGAAATGACGAAATAAGCATCGAAGAAGTCAAACAACTTCGACCCGCAGGAGTCGTAATTTCGCCAGGTCCAGGTCGCCCTGAAGAAGCGGGAGTATCCCTCGATATTATTCGGGAAATGGACGCAAGTACTCCGATATTGGGTGTATGTCTCGGTCATCAGAGTATGGGTTTGATGTATGGTGGCAAAGTTGTCTCCGCGCCTTACTTAATGCATGGCAAGACCTCACAAATTTATCATACGGGAGTCGGTATTTTGGCAGGACTAGCCAATCCATTTACCGCAACTCGATATCATAGTCTGGTTATTGATCGCCACAACTGCCCCGATGTACTTGAAGTTACAGCATGGACTGAAGATGACATAATCATGGCAGTCCGACACAAACAATACCCTCATGTTCAAGGTGTGCAATTCCATCCTGAAAGCATCTTGACTGAATCAGGCAAAGACTTGCTGAGAAACTTCTTGAAAGGATTAAGCGTCACAGTCTAATACTTAAAGCACCGTTGTCAGTCCCTTGGCATCATTAAAAAACCAGAACCAAAATCTGTACCGCCCGCTGCGCGGGCGGTACAGATT
>JAYUSC010000406.1:0-3639 GCA_043755885.1 Pseudanabaena sp.
CGCCCGCGTAGCGGGCGACCTGCGCTTCTGGGTTTTAAGGTTACTTACGCATAGCTACTTAGTATGTATCAGCAAAATAAAAACTATGCAAAGTACAGCCAACATTGAGCAAATCATCTTAAAAAATTTGCGATCGCTACCAATCGACAAACTGCAAGAAGTTCTTGAGTTTACAGAACGGCTTCGACAAAACTTTACGACAGAGTTCTCAACATCTAAGCGATCTCTTCGCGAAATTGCAGCAATGCCTGTAACTGAGAGACATCAATATATTTCACCATTCATTGCGAAAACTGCTAATGATTTTCTAAATGAACCAGATCTTACAGAATTTTCTGTTTTAGATACGGAAGATTGGGAATCTGAAGATGATTAGTCCTAAACGTGGTGAAATTTGGTTAGTTGATCTCAATCCTACAAGGGGGCAAGAAATCCAGAAGACTCGTCCTGTGGTGATTATCAGCGCTGAAATATTTAATCCTATTCCTTTAAGGATTGTGATTCCGATTACAAGTTGGCAAGAAAAACTTGGCGATCGCCTTTTTATGGTGAAAATTGAGGCTAATCTAGAAAATCAACTGAGCCGAGATTCGGCGGGAAATGTTTTACAAGTTCGTAGTATTTCAACAGAGCGATTTGTAAAGCAGTTAGGTCGAGTGTCTGACGAGATTTTACAAGAGTTGCTGGCTGGTTTAGTGATTTGTGTTGATTATGATCCGAATTTATAAGTTTTATTCGTTTGCCGCGATCGCAGTTTGTCATTATTCAATTGCGATCGCGATTCGATGTTTGTGCTAACATAAGTAGCATTATGAGTAGTATAAAATAGTTATGAAAGTATCTATTTCTCTTCCAGAAGAGTTAATCCGCTACGTTGATGATCGCGTAGAAAACCGTAGTAGGCTTGTTGAGGGATTACTGCAAGCATGGCGCAAACATCTGGAAAAGCAGGCTATGGTTGAGGCTTGTTTGTTGCTGGATGAATTTGATGGATTAAATGATGAGGATCAGGCATGGCAACAAGCAGCAATTATCGATTGGGAAGTGTCTGGTTAGTGTGTTTCGATCCTTCGATTGGAACAGAAATTCGCAAAACTCGTCCTGCGGTGATTATCTCTGAAACTGCTTTTAATCAGCGTAGTAAAATAACTGTGCTACCGATTACTTCTTCTAATCCCAGCGATCGCTTACGTCCAGTGATTGTACCTTTGGTTCCTTCTGTTGCGAATGGGCTTAGCAGCAATAGTTTTGTTCTCTGTGTCGATCCAATGACTTTTGATAAACGCAGATTAATTCAATGTCTTGGTCAAATAGAACCGAATCAATTGCAAGAAATACAGCAGATTTTGGCTAGGTATTTAGAACTTTAATTGGAAATGATACCTAAACAAGCGATCGCAGTTTGTCATCATCAACTGCGATCGCTATCTCAGCAAGGCGATCACACAAATAATCTCTACAAACTGCGATCGCAATTTCAGCAATGCGATCGCAATAATAATCTCTACAAACTGCGATCGCACTAAACTAATCAGGTTCTATTATTTTCTGAAGTGCTTCTGCGATCGCAGCATATTCTTGAGATGCGAGGCTGCCACGATATGCCGCAATCCGAGAAACATCAATTGCGCGAGCCTGATCTAATAGAGCAATCGATGGTGATTTTAATCCAGCTACTCCAGCCAAAAATCGTACATATAAATTAGGATTGATGTCAGCCCATTCTTGTCCTCGATCGGTTGTCATTGGTACAACGAAGACTAGAGGAAAGCGTAGTTTTCCTAATCGGCTTGGAAGTCCCACGACAATTGCGGGTCTGTAACCCTCTTGTTCTCTACCGCTAGGATTTTGACTAGGAAATTTTGCTGTTACGACATCACCAATTTGTAAAATATGCTCTGTCATACACCAATCTCAATTTTGCCTGTTTCAGCGATAAATTTAAGGGATAGCCCTTCTTGCAATTCGCCTTCTTGCCATTCATAGGGTTCATAGTTATCTAAGCCTGATAAGTTGCTTTCTAGCCAATCGATATCTTCTTGAGTTCGAGGATTTTCAGTTTGCCACACCAGATAGTTCAAGAAGGTGAGAACTTCTCGCAGCTTATCATCAGGGATAATTTCTAAGCGTTGTACTATTTCGTTTTTAATTGCGTTCATATAGCATACTCACTAATTACCTGCTTGATTACTGCTTGATAGGATTTGACGGTATCCATTGAGTTATCTCCTTAGTGCTTAGATTAACGATAACAAGTTTTAACGGGATTTCAGCGATCGCAAGTTTACCAATTGGCTCATCAAATATATCGCCGTAAGTCGCCTCAGAAATCGCCAAATACAGGTCGCGCTCTGGGGCAATCTAGTAAAGCCACTCGCAGCAAGATCCACAAACAAAAAGCGATCGCATCTCAAACAACATAGCGATCGCAAAAAACTAAAAGCTTCTTTCTGTTTCTGCAATTTTGCGTAAAACTCGCCATGCCGTCTCTAACTCATGCTGATTGACCAAAGGAGCCAAAACCTGAGACATTGCGTATTGCTTACCCTCTAGCTTCACAAACACAATATCATCACCATTCGTCAACATCGCAAAGGTCGGGCGATCGCCATTTGGACTAGCCATCAAATAAGCCAAAGTTTGCGGTAAAGCAGACCAAACTGAAAGCATCGTTTTCTTTGACTCTAAAACAATAATCCAAATGCGATCGCGCAATACCAAAACATCAATTCGCCCCTGTAGAGTTTCTTCACTATCAGATATATTGATCGAAATAGATTCCTCAGCCTTAATCCGAAAAGGAGGATCGTATAAGCCTGCGATCGTTAGCAATGGCGAGACTAATAATAGCATCACCGTAATTTCCAGCAGATGTCCACTAGAGCGATGATAAATATAACGCTGCCACAAAATCTCTAGATTTGCGCGATCACTAGGACTGATCTCTGGTAACTGGTCGTACCATTCCGTGAAAAAATCCTTCGATTCACAACGCCTCAAGGCAAATTTTCTCTCTGCTTCAGAGATGGTGGTGATAGCTTCAGTAACGGCTAATGTTGGTATAGTCAATACTTCGAGTTATTACTCAGCTTCAAAATCAACTTTATCTACGATTATAGACTATAGAATAAAGATGATTGATGTTTAATTGTCTCTGCAATGCGGAGACAATTAAGTTAGAACTGGATTGATAGGTTTTTGGGCGATCGCAATTTCAAGCAACTTGACTAAAAGTATTAGAATCAGACTAGATCGCCAAACTAAACTAAAGCCTCATGACCAATGCCAACCTGCCCCGCCGTGAAAGTTTAGTCAATCGCTTGATTTTTGGGCTGACCACTAGCATCTCCCTACTAGCCACAGCGACATTGATCTTGTTGCTGCATATCCAACAAGGCACACCCGAATTAGAAGCTTTTACCACATGGCTTGCGATCGTGATTTTATCATCAGGGTTAGGTTCTGGGCTATTTGTGGCGCTCTCGATTGTGCGGAGCATTCAGCCGCCACTAACAGAGCTAGCTGAAACTGCCGAAGAAATAACCACAGGCAATTTGTCAGCGCGATCGCAATTAAATCGGGCTGATGAAATTGGGGAATTTGCCAAGGTATTTAATCGCATGGCGGCGCATCTCGAAA
>JAYUSC010000407.1:0-8671 GCA_043755885.1 Pseudanabaena sp.
GCACATGTTATTTAATTTTCATTCCTAAACAGGTAGATCTTTACAATAAATTGCAGGAATAAAGTGATGAAAACCACCATAGGTCAACAGCCAACCAAAACTACTAGGAATATTCGGCAGAATAATTTCCCTCAATGCCTGATTCCCTTGCCTTCGAGTTGGGTAACTTTGTTAGAACCACCCGCCCGTAGTTGTTACGATGAGGCATGGCTGATGTGTCAATATCCTGATGGTCATTGGGCGGCATGGATTCCTGATTTTGGAGAAATTAAACTACATTCAGGTCAATTTTGTCGAATGTCCTAAAAAAAAGTGGTGCTTCGCACCGCTTTTTTTATTGGAGATGGGCTGTTGTGTCAGGGATGAAGTTCTGTAAATGCATTGGTGGACGGACATAGACCATTTTATTTTGCAAAGGCGGCAAGTCAAAAGGCTTGGGCAGAACATCTTTATAGGGAATTTTCGCTAATAAATGATTAATACAGTTGAGACGCGCTCGTCGCTTATCATCGCCATCGATTACATACCAAGGTGATAGCTCCGTATCAGTGGCATTAAACATGTCATCCTTGGCTTTAGAATATTCCACCCAACGCGATCGCGCTTCTAAATCCATTGGACTAAACTTCCAACGCTTGCGGGGATCTTTAATCCGATCTTGAAAACGATCTTCTTGCTCACCATCATTAACCGAAAACCAATACTTAATTAAAATAATTCCCGATCGCTGAATCATATTTTCAAACTCAGGGCAGGAACGCAGGAACTCCACATACTCCTCATGGGTGCAATAGCCCATCACATGCTCGACACCTGCACGGTTATACCAACTGCGATCGAATAAGGTGATTTCTCCAGCCGCAGGTAACTCGGCTGTATAGCGCTGAAAATACCATTGAGTCTGCACTTGGTCTGAAGGTTTACCAAGTGCAACAATTCGACAAATACGTGGATTTAGAGATTGGGTAATACTTTTAATTGCACCGCCCTTACCAGCCGCATCTCTTCCTTCAAAAAGAACGACCACCTTCAATCCTTCTTGTTTAACCCATTCTTGCAGTTTGACGAGTTCTATTTGCAGGATTTTTAGTTCCTTTTCGTAACTTGTCTTGGATAATTTAGGCAACTCAACTAATTTAGTTGTGAAATCATCATCATTAGTCCCATCTTCTATGCGATCGCCTAAATCCATCACGGGGTCTTCGGGTCTAGTTTTAGATTTTTTAGATTTAGACATATGTTTGATCTCCTAAATTTTTTATACTTTGCAAAAGTGCGCGAAAGCGCACTTTTGCAAAAGCAAGATTATCGCCCAATACCAATGTAGTGATATCCCAGAGCTTTGAGGGCTTTGCCATCAAGGAAGTTACGCGCATCGATAATGACGGGATGAGCCATCAGAGTCAGCATCTTGGCATAGTCGATCGCTAAAAACTCCTGCCAATCTGTTACCAATACCACCGCATCGCAACCATCTGCTAAGCGCTCTAGATCGGTTTCCACAATCACATTTGTGAACCCTTGACGCAATCCCGATTGAGAAACTAGAGGATCGTAGGCTTTAACTCTTGCGCCCAAACGATTGAGCTGATCGATCAGGGTCAACGCAGGTGCGTCGCGCATATCATCAGTATCTGGTTTAAAAGTCATGCCCAATAAACCAATGGTTTTGCCCTTAAGAATTTTCAGAGCTTGCTGTAGCTTCTCAACTACGAGAGTGCGCTGCAATTCATTCACTTTTACACAAGCTTTTAAAATCTCGGTGGAATAGCCATAGTCCTCAGCCGTATAGATCAAAGCCGAGACATCTTTGCCAAAGCATGATCCACCCCAGCCGATCCCCGCTTGCAAGAATTTCGAGCCAATCCGCGAATCTAAACCAATTCCACGAGCAACTTCTTTGACATCCGCACCAACGCGATCGCAAATATTCGCGACTTCATTCACAAAGCTGATCTTGGTAGCAAGAAATGCATTAGCTGCATACTTAATCATCTCGGCGGAGTTTAAATCAGTAACTACCACAGGTACAGGTGGAAGAGTTTTGTCTTCAGCAAAAGAGCGATCGATAATTGGTGTATAAAGCTCTTGCATCAGCTTCAGAGCGCGATCGCTGCCACTGCCAACCACAATGCGATCGGGGTTAAACGTATCGAAAACAGCGACACCCTCGCGTAGAAACTCTGGGTTACTGACCACATCAAACTGAATGCGATCGATATTACTCTTGCCGACCATTCCATCCAGTACGATCATGCGTACCCAGTCGCCCGACCCAATCGGCACTGTAGACTTGTTGACGATCACCCGATATCCATCGGTTAGACTTTCGCCAATACTGCGAGCAACTGCTTCGACATAGCGCATATCGCTACGACCATCAGCTAGAGATGGCGTACCCACAGCAATGAAGAGAATCTCCCCATGATCCACACCCGCCGCAATATCTGTCGTAAATTCAAGTTTCCCTTGACGGATTGACTCGGCGATAACTTCTGGCAATCCTGGCTCATGGATGGGCGATTGTCCCGACTTCATCAGCTTGACTTTTTCCTCGTTATTATCGACACAGATCACGTCATGACCAATGTAAGCCAGACAAGCACCTGTGACCAAACCCACATAACCAGTTCCAATTACACAAACACGCATGTTCTATTACCTATCTGAAATATTATGATTTAATCCTACATAGATGGCGCTTCGCACCACTTATTCAGCCGAGATGAGATCGCGAAAATAGGCGATCGTCTTCGAGAGTCCCTCTTTTAACTGAACGGTTGGCTCCCAACCTAAATGCAATTTGGCTTGCGAAATATCAGGTTGGCGACGCTGGGGATCGTCTTGAGGCAAAGGTTTAAAGATGATTTCCGTGGTGGGATCGATCATATCCTGAATAGTCTGAGCCAATTGCAGAATTGTATATTCTCCAGGATTGCCCAAATTTACAGGACCAATGTAATTTCCATTCATCAAACGCATCAATCCTTCTACAAGATCTGATACATAGCAAAAACTGCGAGTTTGCGAGCCATCCCCATAGATAGTCAGTGGAATCCCTTTAAGAGCTTGAACCACAAAGTTACTAACGACACGTCCATCGTTTTCAATCATTCGTTCGCCATGGGTATTAAAAATTCGCGCAACTCGCACCTCTATACCAGCCTGACGATGGTAATCAAAAGTGATCGTCTCAGCAATGCGTTTGCCCTCGTCATAGCAACTACGAATACCCGTACAGTTGACGTTCCCCCAATAGCTTTCAACTTGGGGATGAATTAATGGATCACCGTAAACTTCCGAAGTCGAGGCTAGCAAAATTCTGGCCTTCGATTGTTTCGCCACTTCCAACATATTCAGCGTGCCTAAGAAATTAGTCTTAGCAGTTTGAATCGGGTCAAATTGATAATGCACGGGAGAAGCTGGACAAGCAAGATGATAGATTTGATCGACACCATCAATTGCGATCGCATTGACAACATCATGCTCAATGAATTGAAAATTAGGATGTTCGCTCCATTGAGCATTATTCGATTTTCTCCCCGTATAAAGGTTGTCAACACAGATAACTTGATGCCCAGATTCCATCAAGCGATCAACCAGATGCGATCCAATGAATCCAGCACCGCCAGTAACTACAATTTTCATGCTTATTTAAAAAGGTTGTTAACTAAAGAGTAAGGGGTAACAATATTGCCGAGAAATCTAGTGACAGAAGTAATAATACTTGAACCAAAAGATGGACGTACTACAATCACATCGCGATCGCGTAGTCCTGGATTAGATTCTTCACTCAGAGGAAGATTTAAGTCAGCAACGAGATTGCGCCGCATAATTGAGCCATCGGGATTGACCCGATAAAGCTCCACTGCTCGCCAATCAGCATCATTAGTCAGTCCACCCGCAAAAGAAATTGCTTCGGTAAACGCACTATTCGGTCTCATTTGGATGGGACCTGGACGAACTGCTTCGCCAATTACTTGCACTGTAATTACTGTAGGAGAAAAAGTTGCTTTCGCGATCTGTAGATACTCAGTGGGATTTGTTTTTTCTAGACGAGGGACAGTAATCAAATCTCCATCTGTAAGAGTGATGTCTTGACTGAGATCGGCTTTGGTAATCAAATCCAGTAAATTCGCTTTAACAATTGTGCGCTGACCTTGATCATTCAAACGTGAAATTTGGACATTGCGAATATCGGCTATTTCAGTTACGCCATTTGCTGATTGTAAGGCGCGGCTTAAAGTAACTGGTCCCCCACCTGAAGCAGTTCCAGCCGCAGTTGTTGCTCCTGTCAGCCCTGTGGAAACAACACCATTGCGGGAGTAAATCAAAGTTTGTGGTCCCACCCGATTAACCTCACCGACGATTGCTACTTGAATAGTAAAGGTGTCAGGTGAAAAAGTTGAATTGCTGACGGTGCGAGGCTGGGAGGCACTTACTTGAGATAGAGGTGGTACAAGGATTGAATCGCCATCAAGAATGCGAATATCCTGACTAATATCGCCCTTCTCTAACAGGTTTTGGAGATTAACCTTAATGATCCGACGACCGAGAGTGCCATCACGGCGTGAAATTTGAATATTACTGATATCCGCTCGTGAGGTGATCCCTGCTGCTGACTCCAATGCTCTTGTTAAGGTTGCAGCATTGCTACCTAGCCCTGCTGTGCCTACATAAGTCAAAAAACGTGGACCTGGGCGATTTACTTCGCCAACGATCGCAATATTTAATGGACGAGGAGAAATTAGAGATACATTGACAATATTTCGCACCAGAAATGGGTTGAGCTTTTCTTTTAGCAAAGCATTTGCTTCATCTAGTCCCAATCCTTCTAATTTGACCGCGCCAATCAAGGAAATATTGATCGTTCCATCAGGCGCGATTGTTTGATTTCCTGATAGTTCTGGCACATTGAAAACTTCGATCTTGATGCTGTCGCCTGCGCCGAGCGTGTAGCGAAATCCATCTTGAGATTCGCTGACATTTAAATTCTGTGGACCACCATTAAGATTGCCTAATGGCTTAAGATTAGAATTTGACGACGCTGGGACCGAGGGCTTTTCAATCGCGTTCGTCTGCGCCCAAGCAGGTAAGGGATTACAGGTAATTAATGTCAATAAAATTAATTTTCTGAACTGAGATATATGCATAAAATTACTCCTTACTCTAACCATCTCATCATTAGAACCTGATCATCTGTCATAATCGAGTGTAGTCTTAATACGATAATGGAGGCGATTTTTACAACATTTCGCAGCCATTGTATCAGTATGCCTAATAGTTTATCTCAGTAATTTTCCCTAAATATATAATGCGATCACCTCAGGTTATTTATATAGATGCAGTTGGCACCTTATTTGGGGTGAGCGGCAGTGTTGGTGCACAATATGCCAAAGTTGCGGCGGATTTTAAGGTTAGCCTCGACCCTGATGTAATTAACCGCGCTTTTTATCAGGTTTTTCAAACAGCCCCAAAGATGGCTTTTCCTAGTTTTTCCCAGTCTGACATTGCGATCGCAGAGTATGAGTGGTGGCGATCGCGGGCTGAAAAAACTTTTCGCCAAACAGGTGATTTCGCAAAATTTCCCGATTTTGAAAATTTCTTCAAGACTCTCTATAAGTACTTCGCCACGGCTGAGCCTTGGTTCATTTACGAGGATACGCGATTAGCGCTGGATGCATGGCAGCAACAGGAAATCAGATTAGGTTTGTTATCAAACTTTGACAGCCGCCTTTATGCTGTGATTAAGGCTCTAGATCTTGGTAGCTATTTTGATTCGATTACGATCTCGAGTGAGGTCGGAGCCGCTAAACCAGATCCCTTAATTTTTGAAGTAGCGCTAGCCAAACATCAAATTGCGCGATCGCCTGATTTGGCATGGCATATTGGCGATAGTTTTGGCGAAGATTACCTAGGGGCTTCGGCGGTGGGCATTAAAGCATTTTGGCTAAATCGCGATCGCCATCCGACATCTGACCCAGCCAAGCAAGCAGCGCTTACCATTGATAAATTGACTTCGCTTGCCTAAATTTTTTGGTGGCGCGGCTTCGCCGCGCCACCAAAAAATTGGTTCTTGATTTTATGGTTTAGCAAACAATGCTCAGAATGTCTACAGCAAAAAGGAGAGTGGACGCAATGCGTCCACTCTCCTTTTTGTTTGTAAATTAAGCTTTGACCGCAGTTTTACGGACACCTGATATTTTGGAATTATTGTGTTTAATCTCTTCCTCGGTCAGAGGCACAATTTCAATGTGATTAAATAAGGTGGTGACGAAGGTAAATAGTAAAAAAGGCAGAGAGGTGACTACGATCAAACCGACTGCACCAAAGGAATAAATAGGCTTACTCATTAGCGAAAGTGCTGATGCGAGAGCGAGAAAAATTACGCCTAACCAGACAATTACCTGACCCAAAATATCGCTGAGGGTGAGGGTACAAACAAAGCGGTATTTGCCAATATCATTCATCATATTTCACCTGTTCAGGATAATTTTTAAAGGTTTTTAATTAATAGTTCTCAGTATACGAACCGTTCTTAGATTTTAGGGTTACGTTTTATTGAGAACTCCAACTGAATTCGTTATCAATTTTGGTTAAAAAATTATGTGGGATGAAATTGCGATCGCTATTTCACAAGCAACGGGAGAGAGCTTTACCTGCGATCGCCGCCAAGCGCAGTCGGGCGGTTGCATCAATCAGGCAACGCGAATCTCTGATGGTCAGCGCCAATTTTTTGTTAAAACTAATACTGCTAAATGCTTAGAGATGTTTAGCGCCGAAGCGATCGCACTCAAGCAAATGTACGCGACTCATACAATTCGCGTACCGCAGCCGACTTGTTGGGGGATAGCTAGTGATGCAGCTTACTTGGTGATGGAAAACTTAGATTTGGGCGGTCACCAAGACTGGGAAGCAATGGGGCGAAATCTGGCGGCGATGCATCGGGTAAATTGCGATCGCGGATTTGGTTGGGATCAAAATAATGTAATTGGCTCCACGCCACAGATTAATAATTGGACAAATAGTTGGCTAGATTTCTGGATTGAATATCGACTTGCGTTTCAGTTCAGTTTGGCAAGACGCAAAGGTTGGAAATCGCATATTTCTGAAGAAAAAATTTATAAATGCTTGTCAAGTTTTTTTGACAATTACCAGCCACAGCCTTCGATGGTGCATGGCGATCTTTGGGGTGGAAATGCTGCGTTTGTGGATGGCGAACCTGTAATTTTTGATCCTGCTTTATATTTTGGCGATCGCGAAGTTGATCTTGCCATGACCGAACTATTTGGCGGATTCCCAGCGCCGTTTTATCGCGCTTATGAAGCTGCGTATCCATTAGATTCAGGCTATCAACAGCGTAAAACTCTTTACAATCTCTATCACATTCTCAATCATTTCCATCTTTTCGGCGGTGGCTATGGCTCTCAAGCTAATCAAATGATTGAGACTATTTGTAAATAAAAAAGGGCGCGAAGCGCCCTTTTTTATTGAGGTTTTAACTCTTGCTCGCTTTCGACCAAAGGCGATCGCAAACATAGATAAATTAAAGCGCCAACTAAAGGGATGAGGGCGATAAATGAAAAGAAGCGGTCATCAGTCATACCGCGACGCTCCATATCGTCACTGAGCAACCAAGGGAACAGCAGCGACAACATACAAAAATCTAGACTCATCACATGAATAAATCGACTGGTTTGCCATTGCTGCACAAAATCAGCCCAATTACCATTCGCGAATCCGTATATCAAAAAATAAATTGCGATCGCGCTAATCGCAATTCCTGCAAAACGCGAATCTAAAATCTTTACATTCCAGCCTTTTTTACCGACAAATGTAGGATTTGGCTCCCGTAATGCGAAGTACGGCAACAGCGCAAATGCACCGACCAAAAATGAAAGCCCTGCGAATAGCCAAGCTGGCACTTTCTGCCCTTGTCCATCGCTAGCCAACATACAAGCATAGACGCAAGGAAAAACACCCATCAAATTAAATAGCGCCACAATATAAGCATTTGTACTTTGCCAATCACCTGCAATCAGCTTTTGGATTAACGGCAATGTATCAGGGCGATCGGGTGGTGCAAAGATGAATGCATAAACCCCAAACAAAATCCAAATCAACCAAAATCCAAGTTTATTAGGCATAGGAGAGATAATTATTTAACAAGCGCAAATTTATCAAATCAGATTATGGACGATCGTACGGAAATATTACGACAACTGATGAAGCTAGTTGGTATATCTAGCTTTCAAATCCTTTGCGATCGCACAGGTATATCACGGCGATCGATCGACACGATCCGCAAGGGTAATGCGGCGACTTTGAGATATGCCGATTTGGCGAAGTTAGCGGAAGTACTCCAAATTGAAGTAAATGAAGTCATTGCTAAGTTTATCAATGATTCTAGCAATCTAGAATCACCAAATTTTGCGATCGCAACCTTGCGCGAAGAATATCAACGCTTGCAGCAAAAACTTGAGCAGCAAAAACTTGAATTGCGATCGCAATTTGAACGAGAAACTATTCAGCAATTAGAGTCTCTAATTTTGCAATTACCGTCGGCTGCTCATGCGGCTCAGCAAAATCCGCAGATGTTAGCCAAAAATATTTTGCCTCTATTGCGCCCTATTGAGACGCTGTTGCAAAAATGGGGGATGACTGCGATCGG
>JAYUSC010000408.1:0-8669 GCA_043755885.1 Pseudanabaena sp.
CAAAGATCAAATCGGTGAAGAGAGTTGCCCAATCAAACCAGAGTATTTATGCTGGGTCACGGATTAATTTCTGATTCTCTGGCTTTGACTGCGATCGCATTACAGACTCTATGCAATGCTTTTGCGATCGCATAAAACGCTCAGAAAATCGATTCTAATTACGATTTAGGCGAAATAGCAGGAATTGGGTAAACTGGGATTCGCTGAAATTATCATCGCTAACCAAAATTAGACTTGACGAACCATCAGCTAAACGTGGACCGATCGCCATTCCTTCTAAATTATCTAATTTAATTCCCAGAGTTGCTAAATCTAATACGAGCTTTTTACGGATTGATCGTACATTCGGGCTAGCTCGAAAACTTTTGATTGAGGAAGTATCATTCGCATCACCTGTAAAAATCTGCCAGATTTTGGCACTAAGTCCATCGCCGCCATTGGAGCGTTCAAGGGTGAGAAAGTGACCACCGCGATCTAGGGCAACGATATCATTCACACCAATTTGATTAATAGGTGGTGCGATCGCTTCAACAGGATAGCGATGCTCAGCAATAACTAGCGGCGCAATATTCCCAACTAGGTAATGCAAAAATCGACTTTCAGATGGCTGATTGCGATCGGTTTGAGCATCTTGAGTCAGCGCATTTTCGGTAATTGTAAAGACGCGATAGGGATCACCGATGGAGTCACGAATTACGGTGAGTGCTTCAAAGCCAAGATTATCGCCTACGCCCTGTGGCTCTGGTTTGGCAAGTTCGTTTTTAGGGGAATTTGGTTCTTTTTTTGGCTCGAATAAATAGCGCTGAGGCATTGGTAAACTTCGCAACCATTTACCTGTCAATAGATCGAACTCATCGATAAATGGAGGAATGCTTTTGCTAGTTACGCCTTCGCTAGAAATAAGAACTGTGCGATCGCCTGTGAGAGCTATTCCTTCAGGATCAACTTCACCTTGATTATAGGTATTGCCATTTCTATCTTTGAGAAAATTAACGCCAATTACTTCCACATCATCAAGTTTCGATCGCTCTGGATTGAACTTCAGCTTGAGAGCATAAAATCTAGCGGGTGCAAATTCGCTGCGATCATCAGAAATTGCATAGAAAATGTCATCAATGCGATCGTAAGCTAGTCCCGATAAGCCGCCGACGGTCGTATTCTCAAACTTCTGTTTCGGTAATTTATACTCATTGACAAAATCTAGCGATACATTGACGAATGTGCGATCGGTTGCTAGGACTGGTAAACCAGCCACAAACAAGCTGCCGAAAATAGCAATTCCAAAACTAATCAAGATGCTAACCCAAAACTTTCTTTCTTGCCGCATATTTCTATTCCGTCTAAATTACTTTAACTGAATCTTGCTCCCTCTCCTGCGGGAGAGGGTTGGGGTGAGGGGCTTCACAACTAGGACGGGCTACGAGATTTTCGTATGGCTCGATCGCAAATGGCTGATCGGGATGCGTTAGTAAAAGGCGATCGCATAAATCAAAAAGCTCTTGCTTGGACTGCACTAATCGCATTCCCGCCAAAAACTGACCCTCTGAATCAATACCAGTGCCGATAAAGTTTAAGAACTTCTTCAGGCAATTAACGTGAGATTTCTCTTTGAGATCATCTCGGTAAGTAATTGCAAATAGACGCTGAATATATTTATACACATCGGCAAGGTTAATCACTTGGACTTGCCTACCTGCAATGCGATCGCGAATTTGCCCAAAAATCCAAGGATTGCGAATCGCCGATCGCCCGATCATTACTCCCGCCGCGCCTGTTTCTTGCAGTACTTTTTCGGCTTTGAGATAAGAAGTCACATTACCATTGGCTAGCACAGGACAATTCACAGTTTGCACCGCTTGTCGGATCAAGTCATAATGCACCTCGCCGCGATACAGCTCTTTGACTGTACGCCCATGCAAGCTCAGCATATCTATTTGATATTGATTAATTAAGTGCAAGAGCTTCTCAAAATTATCGATTGAGTCAAAACCCACGCGCATCTTTACAGTGAAGAGTCCCGAAATTTGCGATCGCAGCGCCTCGAAAATCCGCTCAATGGTCTCAGGTTCGCGCAATAACCCACCACCGACATTTTTGCGATACACACGCGGCGCAGGGCAACCAAGATTAAGATCTATTCCTGCGATCGGATAGTTGTTTAATTGCTTAGCGATCCGCAGCATATCAGGAATACTTTCGCCAATTAGTTGAGCAAATACTGGTCTACCTGTTGTATTTAGGGTAATTGACCTAAGAATTTTCTTATCGATATTGGAGTTAGCATAGACTCGAAAGTATTCTGTCACATAATAATCAGGACAGCCATATTCGCTTAACATTTGCATGAAGGCAAGATCAGTTACGTCCTGCATTGGTGCGAGTGCAGTCAGAGGTTGCCCTTTGATAATTTGTGATGGTAGAGCTTCTGGCAAAATATCTGACTATAATTTTTTAAACGGTGTAAAGTGCCGTTCAAAAAAATTATAGCAATTACCATGAGCGATCGCCCTACTCCCTACAACAGTAAAAATCAAAATATAGAGACAAGGGGCTTAAGCCCCTTGTCTGGTTTGAGTTATGAACAGGGATCGCTCTTTAGTGAAGGTGTTCAGCGAAATTCACGACTCTATGATAGTGGTGCGAATTATGAAATGGGAAGTCAGTCTTTACAGGTATGGAAACAGGCGATCGCCAAGTACCAGAGTTCCATCACCACAATGATCCCCGCCGTTCAAACTTCTCTATTTGACTTGCCACCTAGCCACTGCGATCCCCATGCGATTAATCCTTTTGCACTACCGATTCAACCTGCGGAATTCTATCGCTTGCCCAGCCGTGATTGTGACGACGCTTGCATATATTTTGTGATCGATCTCACCAGCGAGGTGCAATCACCCGTGCTACTGTATGTGGGTGAGACATGCCGTTCCCATAAAAGATGGAAAGGGTTTCATGATTGCAAACGGTATCTCCTTAATTACCGCGAACTGCATATCACCCACGATCTCCCGACGCAAGTTATCATGACTTTCTGGTGGGATGCTCCTTTAGCCACACGACCCCGACAACAGCTAGAAAGAATCTTGATCGAGAAATGGCGACCGCCCTTTAACAAAGAAAACTGGACCTTTTGGGGGACTCCTTTCGTTAATTAATTCGTCAATAAGTACAGATACTCAACCAACACTTAGAGCAAAAATATTATTATGTCTTCTCCTAATTTGAATCCGAATCCTGATTCCAGCGAATTGTGGTTTGCCAAATTTTTTATCGGTAGCATGGTTTCAATCGCTTTACTGACAGTGCTTCTATCTTTTCTGCCTTCACCATCAGGCTTACGCAATTCACCACAACTAAAAACCTCATGGGTCAAACCCCAAGGTATTTTCGTTGCTGTTTAACTTCAATAACTCACAATTAGTAGGGTGAGTTAGCGCAGCGTAACGCACCACAGATGAGATTGATGCGTTACGGCTACCGCCTAACACATACTACCAATTGGATATTATTTAATTTTTATTCCTAAGATTTGACTTTAAAAAAAACAGCTTCAGTTTGGGCGGCGAGTTTTGCCCATGCAAAGCTTTCCCTTAAATCTGATTGGGCATTGTCCACTAAAGTTTTGGCGTATTCAGGATTGTGTAGAATCTCGATGATGCCGTCAGCCAAAGAATCAGCATCATTAACGCGAGTTACTAGCCCTGTGACCTTATGGCGGACTACTTCTGGCAATCCACCCGTATCGGAAACTACAAGCGGAATTTTGGCAGCAAAACTCTCAAGGGCGACAATCCCAAATGGCTCGTATAAGCTGGGAAAAACCGCGCAACTAGCGACTTTCTGGAATTTCCAAAAATCAGCGTCAGCCATAAAGCCTGTAAAGAAAACCTTGTGATAAATGCCTAGATCCCAAGCTTGACGTTGGAGCAAGATCGAATAAGCGTCGCCAGTACCGATAATCACCAGACGGACTTGATCATTCATCGCTGCGATTACCTTGGGCATAGCATTCAGCAAAATATAAATACCTTTTTCGTAAGTAATCCGTCCGACAAAGTAGATGATTGCTTCTTCAGGGCTGGCGTATTGCGCCTTCAGAGCTACAAGGTCATATTCATGCTCTGCGGTAATATTTTGCCAACGCTCGACGCTCAGCCCGTTATAGACGACATCAGTTTTCTCGGCGGAGCAGTCTAGCGCCCGTTGCAATTCGCCACGCATATACTCCGAGCAGACGATCACTCGTTGAGATGCTTGAGTTAAGAGGATTTCTTTGTGATGGATATATCTTTGCGTGTCGTTGTGAATCCCATTACAACGTCCATATTCTGTGGCATGGATCGTGGTGACTAAAGGAATCTGAAATTCGTTGGTAATTGCGATCGCAACTTCTTCAACTAACCAGTCATGGGCATGGATCAAATCTATAGAATTAACTGCTAAAAACTTTCTCGCAAAGTTCAGCATATTTTCATTCATTCGCGCGACCCATTGAAAAAAGTCGTTATTGACTCCAACGGAAACTCGGTACACATGAATTCCATCGACGACTTCTTCTGATGCCCCGCTTTCGACTGCCACGGTGATTAAATGCACCTCATGACCGCGCTTTACAATTTCAGGATATAGCTCTGCTACGTGACGAGAAATTCCTCCAATGATGCGTGGTGGAAACTCCCAAGCTAGAGCGAGAATACGCATGATATTTAAGTGATATTTATATTTGTAAAAACAATAATCAAAGCAAGAACACGAACTAAGTAATTAAGCTTAATTAACTATAGCAACTATGTATCTATGTATCGCTAATGTCACGATTTATTCGCGTCATGATTTATCACAGTAAGCCGTAGGGGCTTAGCATTTGCGCCACAATTTTCAAACCCATTACAGAAACTCTGATCCGCAAATGCTAAGCCCTCTGTGCTTTCATAGACAATTTGTCCCTGCGTTGCGAGGTTTTGGGCAAAGCATTCCCCGATGAAGATTATCTGAAAACTTATAGATTGTGGCGGGAATGCTTTGCCCCTACTTTGCATGGTTTTCTTTTCAGCGTAAAGCACTGCAATACTAAGAAATGACTCAAGATATGTTAATCTCACTGCATAATTTGTGATACTTTTCGTGGCAACCGTGTGAATTGTGACAGGAGGCAGTGATGACAGAAAACAAAACGAATGAGGTAATTGGGCAAGTTTCTAAGCAAGTTGGGCAAACTTGGACAAAGGTTCAACCGCAGTTGCGATCGCTATTACTTAAACTTATTAAAAGTTTGCTGCCTGTACTACGCAACCTGCAAACAAAGCTCACCAAGTCTGATTTGGTGACAAAAGAAGCTGAAGGGACAACTACTACAAGCACAGAGAATCTTTCTAGCAACCCTACCCTAAATAAAGCTTTAAATATAGGGAAGGTACTTTCAGTAAAGGCGATCGCAACTCTAATTGTCGCCTTTACAAAACTTCGACAAAGCCTTGAAGGTCAAGAAAGTACTTTAGATGCAACGGGCGAAGCGGCGGGATTGCTTAGTGCTACTGAAGCTGACTCGCCACTAGTTGCCCAAGTTAAGCAGGAATTTGGGATTGCTTGGAAATTTGTGAAAGAGCAAGTTACACCGAAAGTTTTGGGCTTTTTACAACTCTCGGTGGACAAGATCGATCCGATCGCAACCAATGTTTGGCAAAAGGCTTCCGCTAAAGCCGCAGCCACGCCTTCCTTAGTTAATTCTTGGGAAAAGCTCCAAGACAATGACGCTTGGAAAAAGACCATGACCGCGACTGCTCCCATTTGGAGATCAATCAGTGGGATTGCGGTGCAGGTTCCACTTTCTGATGAAGTGAAGCGGATTTTCGATAAACGGGCTGGCACGATCGCTTTGGTCACTTTGTTTTCGCTATTGATCATTCTCAAGCCATCCCATGCCCACAGCCAAAATATTAAAAAAGTTGCGGCAACACCAGCACCGATTAGCAAACCAGTTAAAACTATTGCCAAGAAGCAACCACCTGCTGTCATCAATAAAGATTTGGTGAAGCCAGAGCGTGGTGACGCGCCTCTAAATGCTGAACAAATTGCGATCGCCCAGATCCAAACCCAAGTCTCAGAAGTGGCGAATCAGTATGGCGAATCTTTGCTTAGTTCAGTGCAGACCAACTTTAAGCGCGGACGCTTGATTGTGGCGCTAAATGATGGCTGGTATAAGCTGGAGCCAAGTCAACAAACTCAATTGGTGACCGATTTACAATCGCGATCGCAGTCACTCAATTTCAAGAAGCTCTTTGTTTCGGATGCCCAAAATCATTTGATTGCGCGTACCCCTGTCACTGGTAACGAAGTCGTGATTTTGAGACAGTAATTTATAATAAACCCAACCCCAAAAAATTATTGAGAGGACTGCGAAGCAATCCTCTCAATAATTTTTTGGGGTTTTATCTCAGCGCCAAGCGCTGTAGCTCTTATGGCTGAAGTCAAAGATCAGAAACATCCTCAATACACCAAAGATCGCCAAATCGTAAATGACTTACTGGCGCAGACTGCGCCAAGCAACCGTGATCATGCTGAGCTTGGGCGTTTAATCGTGCGTTATAAAGGATTTGTCGGAGCGAGAGATATTCAGGCTGATCTGCTCAAGGTTCTCAATAATTGGCAGTTAACTGAAGAAGCACTATTTATCAAAACCAGAGCAATCCATGCGATCGGCAAAGTCTATATGGCCCAAGATGAGGAGCAAGACGATTGGTCATAAAAAACATATGGGCAATTCATGAATTACCCATATGTTTTTTAAGTTTTCCGTACCGAAGCAATTCAAAAACCTTTATAGACAATAGAAAAAAGTCTATAATTTCGGTAAGGGAAAACTTTAGTTCACTTGATCATGCAATGCTTAATTCTCTAAATAGTCAGATCACACCAAATAATTCACAAATATCATTTTTTCAAGTAAAAGTTTTGATTGTCGATAGCAGTGAAAAAGATCGTTCTATTTATCGCCACTACATTGAATCTGACCCCACCACTAACTATCAGAGCTTAGAAGCTGACAATATCAAAGATGCATTGGAAATCTGGCGATCGCAGAGTCCAGATATTGTGTTGCTTGACTTTAATTTGTTTGATGGTAACGGAATTGACCTATTAGAGATCATCAGTTCAGGAATTGTTGATCCGAAATTGCCAGTAATTATGCTCACTGGGTATGAAGATGGCATCGCCGCCGCAAATGCGATTAAGCTGGGAGCTGCCGACTATTTAATCAAAGATGAGATCAGTGCTTTTGTCTTACGCCGAACTATTCATAGACTGCTAGATCGGTTTGCCATATTTCATAAATTACAGCGATCGCAACAACAAGAAACACTAGTTGCTGAAATTTCACTGCGGGTCAGGCGATTCTTAGAACTCAATAAAATTTATGAAGCGATCGTCCAAGATGTCCAAAGCTTTCTAAAAGCCGATCGCACCGTAATTTATAAATTCAATCCGAATATGAGCGGCACGATCGTCGCCGAGGCCGTCGATGCACCTTGGGAGGCAAGTATTCATC
This sequence comes from Pseudanabaena sp., assembly GCA_043755885.1. Classification (GTDB taxonomy): domain Bacteria; phylum Cyanobacteriota; class Cyanobacteriia; order Pseudanabaenales; family Pseudanabaenaceae; genus Pseudanabaena. The sequence goes on from JAYUSC010000408.1 coordinate 7,547, forward strand.
AAAATATTGTTGATACTTGTTTTCGCGAAAGCTTAGGTGGCGCATATCGACAGGGTAAAATCTTTGCAGCTCATGATATCCGCACCGCGAATTTAAGCCCTTGTCACATTCAGCTATTAGAACGATTTCAAGTAAAAGCGAATCTAGTAGTTCCCATTCTCTTGCCTACATCCAGTCAGCATTCAGATGTTGATGCTGGTGAGTCTTCATCTCATCTATGGGGACTCCTAGTTGTTCATCAATGCTCAACCACTCGCAGTTGGGAAGATGTAGATTTACGACTACTTCAGCAGTTATCAGTGCAACTTGCGATCGCAATCCATCAAGCCGAACTTTATCAAAACCTGCAAAAACTAAATTCTTCTTTAGAAGAAAAAGTCCAAGAGCGGACTAATCAATTACGTCAGAATGAAGAACTGCTGCGAGTGTCTTTTGACAACGCGCCTGTGGGTATGGCAACGCTCAATTTGGATGGTAAGTTCTTAATTGTTAATCAAGATATTTGCAAGATATTTGGTTACTCTTCTCAAGAATTACTGCAAATCACAGCGATCGATATCACCCATCCTGATTTTATCGAACTAACTCTATCTAATCTCAACAAATTGGTCGTTGGGGAATCGATCAGTTCGATTATTGAAAAAAAATACATTCATAAAAATGGCAAGATCATCGATGCGATTAGTCGAGTCAGCTTAATCCGTGATACTTATAACCGTCCCGTTCAGTTTGTGGTCAGTGTTGAAGATATTACTGACCACAAACTGAATGAGACGAAGCTCGCTGCTGCAAAGGTCGCCGAAGCTGCCAACAAAGCCAAGAGTGAATTCTTGGCAACCATGAGCCATGAGATCCGCACCCCAATGAATGCGGTAATTGGGATGGCTGGACTATTGAGCAGTACAACTCTCTCCTCTCAGCAACAACTACTTGTTTCAGGAATTCGTCAAGGAGGAGAAGTACTTCTATCAGTGATTAACAAGATTCTCGACTTCTCTCAAATCGAATCTGGTGCGTTCGAGTTAGAAGAGCATCCCTTCGATTTACGCAATTGTATTGAAGAAATCCTTGATTTGATGGCATCTCAAACTGCTGCAAAATCTCTAGATCTGTCGGCTCTAAT
>JAYUSC010000409.1:0-3631 GCA_043755885.1 Pseudanabaena sp.
GAGTTATGGAAGTATGGGAAGAAATTAGTCGCCAAAGAGTTAAGTACATCGTCGATAGCTATCAGTTAGGTGGCTATGATGGTGAAGATTTTGATGAAGATTTTGATGAATATTTGGAAGATTTATTGCAAGCCTACGCACCTCCACAAATTGAATTAGCGCTGGTTGAAGTTTTAATCGAAGGTTGGCGAGTTACACCTTTGATGCGCGGGGTTGCATTTTTAATGCGATCGCATGAGCTTTTAAAGGGTTGGGAAAATAAGCCGATCGCCCCACATATTTCGCCTACATATTTCCGTTTGATCACAGGCTTAGATCCCACGCCTGTATTTGGTAATAGCATCGCGCAACCAAGCAAAATAAAAATCCCTTCCACGTAGTATGTGATGGCGCGGCTTCGCCGCGCCATCACATACTGGTTTTGAGCTTTGTCTCTGTAAGCTAAAATGGGCTAAGAGTATTGACTATGAAATGAACTTTTTTTCACCGATCGCAAAATTTTTACACGAATTTTTAAACAATAAATCTAAAAATGAATTTCAGAATAAATTCAACCCGAAATATTTACTTGTATTTTTATTGTTTGCAACCCTAGGGTATCTGGGAAATTATTTTCGACTACCTCTGTTTTTTGGCGTTGACTTTTTGTTTGGTAGTATTTTTGTACTGATCGCCACCTATTTTTATGGGATCACGATGGGAGTGCTAGCCTCTGCGATCGCAAGCATTTGTACTTATTTGCTATGGGGACATCCCTATGCCGCAGTACTATTGGTTTTAGAAAGTCTCTGGGTGGGAATTGGACTACGTTATCAAGCCAAGCAAGGACTATCCCGCGACATGGTCGTTCTTTCGCTGTCATATTGGTTATGCTTGGGCGGACCCTTATGTTTTGGGTTTTATACTTTCTTTCTCAAACTTGGATTTAACTCAGTTGTTGTAGTTGTTCTCAAGCAAGTCATTAATGGCGCATTTAACGCATTAATTGCGAGCCTATGTATTAATTATCTGCCATTAAAAAACTGGGTGCATAAAGAGCAAGGCGATCACCTTGCTCAGAACATTCAGCAAATGTTATTTCATCTATTGCTAGCATTCGTGTTTGTGCCGATTTTTGCGATCGCTTTTTTGACAGGCACTCAGTCTTTACAAAATATTAAATATGAGATTGATACTCAATTGCGTTCTAGTAGCGCGTCCCTCACCACAGATCTAAAATTTTGGCATCAACGTAACTCAAAGGCTTTGCGAGAGCTAGCAGTAATTGCATCTGACGCGCAGGATCTAGAGCGATTACAGTTTGCCACTACTACGCTAGGAAAAGCCACACCAACGCTTTTCTCTGTCTATACTACGGATGCTGACGGAGATATTTTGACAGCTTTTCCTAACATTTCTGATGCACGTAGAGATAATCTCAATAAAACTACTGCTCATAGAGATATCTTTCAACAGGCTCAATCTACTTTGAGTATTGCTTTTGGTGATATCCACATCGATGAGATCACAGCTTATCCACATATTGATCTCGCTGTCCCAATCATCAAAAATAATCGCTTTAATGGGGGCATTATTGCGACCTTGGATATTTTTCATATTCAAGATTTTTTAATCCAGAAATCGAAAGCATCTAAAACTGATGCTTTGCTACTTGATCGCCATAATAGAATAATTTCTAGTACTGTTCCAGATTCCCCGACAGGAAAGGTTTTTGATTTGACTGAGGGAGGTGAAATTCACCCCATTGGAACCGATCAGATGCAATGGTTCCCAAACACAAAAAGTATGCCACCGATAACTCGTTGGCGTAAGTCCTATTATTTGCAAAAAGTTACCGTCAGTGATGAGGTTCCTTGGAGTTTAGTGACTCGTTTATCGCCAGTTCCATACATCGATACGCTTGAGCAACTGTATACCAAAATTCTCGCGATTATTCTCGCCATTATTTTGCCAGCCACAATCGCCGCAAACTTCCTTAGCCGCAGATTGGCAAGCCCGATCTCCAAATTGATGCGCCTAACCACAGATCTTCAACAAAATCTTGCGATCGCAATCGACCAAGATTTTACTTGGTATTCCAGTAATTTAAAAGAAATCGATGCCCTCGGCTATAACTTCCAAGTTATGGCGATCGCTTTGCGCGAAAAGTTCCGAGAAATAGAAGAAGTAAATCAAAGCTTAGAGATCCGCATCCAAGAACGTACTGCCGCACTCTTTAAAAGTGAAGAGCGTTGGCAGTTAGCGAATCAAGCAGCCAATGATGGTGTTTGGGATTGGAATATTGAAACAGGCGTAGTATTTCGCTCAGAACGTTGGCGCACGATATTGGGAATGGAATCCAGTCTTGACAATGAACAGTCAATCAATTGGGTAGAGTTGATTCATCCTGACGATCGCGATCGCATTTTGCAGATACAAAAAGATTACCTCTCTAAGAGAATTGCAGAATACAGACCTGAATACCGAATGCGCTGTCAAGATGGCAGTTATAGATGGATAGCAACTCAGGGTAAAGCTTTGTGGAATGAACAAGATAACCCCATACGCATGGTCGGTATAAATAAAGATATTACTGAGCGTAAATTGACGATCGTGGCTCTCGAAAAACGCGAAAGCTATCTCACAATGCTCGTCGAGATCCAGCGCCATCTACTTGCTGAAAATGTCAGCCATCAGGAATATGGCAATATTTTAGGAATATTAGGCAAAGTTTCTGATTTTTCAAGTATTAAACTATTTATTTGTGAGCATGATCAAATCGGTAAGCCTGATCTCAAATTACATTCGGCTTGGTTTGCTGAAAATATAAGTCGTCCTGAAGAGTCAGTACAGACTAGATTCAAGCAAATGATCGTTAGTTTGCAATGGTTGTCACGTCTTGCTAATGGCGAGATCATTAATGAGTCCTTATCGACAATTTCTGAAGCCGAGAGACCAATTCTCATATCTAAAAATCTGCACTCGATTTTAATGATGCCGATTATCGTTAGTGGTAAATTTTGGGGCTTTTTGAGTTTTCATGATTACTTATGCGATCGCTTACGCGATTCTGTAGAGGTTAGTCTATTAAGAGTTTCAGCATCTTCTCTGGCTATGCATCTAGAACGTCAGAAAGCAAAAATGGCAATGTTGCAAGCAATGGAATCAGCTCAAGCCGCTAATCGTGCTAAGAGTGAGTTTCTTTCCACGATGAGCCATGAAATTCGCACCCCGATGAATGCCGTGATTGGCATGACAAGTTTATTGTTGGATACAGAACTTAACGCCGATCAACAGGAATTTGCCGAAATTGTGAGGTTAAGTGGGGATAATTTACTCACAATCATTAACGATATTCTCGACTTCTCAAAAATCGAATCAGGACAATTTCGACTAGATCTTCATCCCTTTGTTTTACGACATTGCGTCGAAGAATCTCTAGATCTTTTAGCGGCTACTGCCACTACTAAAGGAATTGAGCTAGCCTACTGCATAGACAGTGATATACCTGAATGGATTATCAGTGATATAACCCGCTTAAGACAAATATTAGTCAATCTATTTAGTAATGCCGTTAAATTCACCTCTCAAGGAGCAGTGACCCTAAAAGTATCTGTACAAGCAGTTGATCCGCAGCGACAAAATTATCAAT
>JAYUSC010000410.1:0-1545 GCA_043755885.1 Pseudanabaena sp.
AGCAAGTCACAGCATCAGGTATTGATTTTTAACTGTTGCTTTAGTGGTGCGTTTGCTCAGGGGATGACAGTGATGGATGATGGTTCAGTGAACCTCAAAAATCAGTTGGGCGGCAAAGGACGAGCAATTTTGACATCTTCGAGTTCAACGCAGTTTTCGTTTCAGCCTGATGGGGAGATGTCGATCTATACGCGCTATTTGGTGGAGGGGATTGAAACGGGGGCGGCGGATCGGGATCGAGACAGCAAAATCTCTATTGATGAGTTGCATGAATATGCGGCGCTGAAGGTGTCGCAAGAGTCACCAAATATGACTCCTGCTTTTTATCCAGTGGAGCAGGGCGGCAAGATTTATATTGCGAAAGTTGCTCAAGCGAAGGATGATCCGCGATTGGTCTATCGGCGGGAGTTAGAGAGTCGGATCGTGGATGGGAAGTGGTCGCTTCCTGCTAGAAAATTGTTAGATTCTTTGCGAGTTAGATTGGAATTGTCGGAGGGGGATGCTGAAGGGATTAAGTCAGATGTGTTAAAGCCAATATTGGCTAAGGTTCGGAAGCTAGAAGAGTATGAGGAATCGCTAAAGGAGATGCTTGCCGAACGAAATCCTCCATCGACTCAAGAGTTAAAAGATTTGCGTGATTATCAGAAAGATCACTTGCGATTGCGTGATGAGGATGTTGCGGATATTGATCACAAATGTGGATTGACAGTGACTGTCAATCCAATAGTTGCAAGCCCAGTTATTGTGATACCTAAACAGGTTGAGAAGCCCAAGGAAAAATCAAATGAGCTAATTTTGAACTTACCAAATGGTGTGAAATTAGAGTTAGTGGATATTCCTGCGGGAAGTTTCTCAATGGGAAGTGATGAGCGTGAGGCTGAAAAGCCAATTCATAAAGTTAATTTGAAGGCATTTAAAATCGGTAAGTATGCGATTACTCAAAAGCAATATCAGTCCGTGATGGGAAATAATCCATCGAATTTCAAAGGTGACAATCTTCCTGTTGAGAAAGTATCGTTAGATAATGCTATTGCCTTTTGCAAGAAGCTATCGGGAATGGTTGAGAAAACTATAAAACTGCCTAGCGAAGCCCAATGGGAATATGCTTGTCGGGCGGGAAGTACTGGAAAATATTGTTTCGGTGACGATGTTAATCAATTAGAGAAGTATGCATGGTACGATAAGAACTCTGGAAGTAAAACTCATCCAGTCAGAGAGAAGTTAGCAAATTCTTGGGGATTGCATGATATGCATGGCAATATCTGGGAATGGTGCGAAGATGTATGGCATGAAAACTATAATGGTGCGCCAACTGATGGAACTGCTTGGCTAAATGGTGGCGAACAAACAAAACGCTCCCTGCGTGGTGGCTCGTGGTACTACTATGTTGTCGGTTGTCGTTCAGCGGATCGCGATGGGTACCTTGGAGACAAACGCGGCAGCAATATCGGTTTTCGAGTTGTAGTTTGAGTTTCTCTCTTCTTATTTTTGGGCGTGAGGACTTAATTCTTTACACTCTTTCCCTCTTTTCTTTTCCCTATTCAT
>JAYUSC010000411.1:0-1540 GCA_043755885.1 Pseudanabaena sp.
TCATCACACATGTATTCAGCATTGCCATGATCGGCGGTGATTAAAGCCGTGCCGCCTGCATTAGCGATACTAGACAATAATTTGCCCAAGTATCGATCAACATGTTCCAGAGCCTTGATCGTCGCTTCAAAGTTGCCTGTATGCCCCACCATGTCAGGGTTAGCGTAGTTAATCACGATTAGCGAGTAAATGCGTTTCGCGATCGCATCTGCGGCGATGCGGGTCACCTCAGCCGCAGACATGGCTGGCTCTTGATCGTATGTAGACACACGTGGACTATTGACTAGTACACGATCATCACCTTCACTGGCTTCTTCCAGACCACCATCAAAGAAATAGGTGACATGGGCATATTTCTCAGTTTCGGCTAGGCGTAACTGCTTCAGTCCATGCTTAGCCACGACTGGACCCAGCAAATTAGTTAAGTTTTGGGGCAGGAAGGCGACGGGGACAGGTAGTGAACTGTCGTACTGCGTAAAGGTGGCATAGACAATATTGTCAATGCGATCGCGTTCAAAACCTGTAAAGTTTTTGGCAACAAGGGCTTGAGTGATCTCACGAGAGCGATCGGGGCGAAAATTATAGCAAATTACGCCATCACCTGATGCGATCGCGCCATGAGCAATTCGAGTTGGCAGTAAAAATTCGTCGGTAACTTTTTCTTTATAAGCTGATTCCAACAGATCTGTTGGCGAAGTTAGCTCTGTGGTGATCTGATCATTGGTAAGGATTTCATAGGCTTTTTGGACACGATCCCATCGTTTATCGCGATCCATCGCAAAATAACGCCCACTGACCGTGACAATGCGTCCGACCCCAATTTTCTGGATATGCGCTTGTAAAAGTTTAATAAAGTTGATCCCTGAATGCGGCAGGGTGTCGCGCCCATCAGTAATCACATGGATGCAGACATCCTCAATTTGTTGGGATTTGGCTAAATCTAATAACCCCAATAAGTGATCAATATGTGAATGCACGCCGCCATCGGAGCAAAGCCCTAAAAGGTGCAACTTGCTGCGGTTTGCTTTGACCTGTTCACATACTTCAACTAGTACGGGATTTGATGATAATGAGCCGTCATCGACAGCATCAGAAATTCTCACTAACTCTTGGGGGACAACTCGACCTGCGCCAATGTTTAAATGTCCAACTTCAGAGTTGCCCATTTGACCTTTTGGCAAGCCAACATCTTTACCTGAAGCTTGGAGGAGGGTTTTAGGGTAAGTACTCCACAGACTATCCATGACGGGAGTATTGGCTGCGGCGATCGCATTGCCATCGGTTTCTTCCCTATGTCCCCAGCCGTCTAAGATGATCAGAACCAGTGGAGAAACAGACCCCGTTTGCATAAAAGACAGTTCCTTATTAAGTACATGTTCACTCTCGACATAGGCAATTGTACCATCGGAGCAAATCTACGGATTATCTTAACAATACTTGGCAATTTGCGCGATCGCAATGTATCGCAGAAAACTTTTAATGATTCCCAATATTGCAGTGCTTTATTTCAAAACCAATTTTGAGGTTAGCAGCGCCCACG
>JAYUSC010000412.1:0-21500 GCA_043755885.1 Pseudanabaena sp.
CTTGGCTGGGTCGCCGGCCGAGCTGCTCGATCGCCTTGAGCACCTTGCGACGCTTCTTGGCGCCGCCGAAACTGCGCTATTGCCGCCCCCCTATTCCCACTCAATCGTGCCTGGTGGCTTGCTGGTCACATCATAGACCACGCGGTTGATGCCGCGAACTTCGTTGATGAAGAAAGGGTTTAACTAAATTGTTATAGTGCGTATAGGTTCCAATATAAAACCTGTTCTGTCTTTAAATCTTTGTGTTCGTACCATCTTACTAGACTGGAGATTTGGTCTCAATCTGTTAGCAATATAAGCAGTTTTTGATTTATAAGAATCGAGATTATTGTTGGGATCAGACTTAAAAATAGATATAGTATTCTCTAACTGTTTTTCTCCCTCTGGCAGCCATCCTTTACTTCTTTTTTCTTTTAGCTCTACAAAAATAATTTTGTCTTGATAGGTAAGCATTCCATCACAACGACCACCCAAGTTAGCATTAATGTTAATACAATGATCTATCGCAGTAAATGTTACTTCTATAGCTCTAGTATTTTTGACAATTGCGATCCATCTATTAGGATTGACAGTATCAATATAAGCAGGTTTATTTGGCGGTAATTGATCATCACAAAGACCAAATTCAAGAGCTTTAGTAGTATTCTGACAGGCTGGATCAAAAAAATTTATACTCATAGTGATTCTTCAATCTCTAGTAAGTCATAAAAAGATTGATTTGTTTCATCTAACGATACATTTAAGTAGTTTTCATCTGAAGGCAGACCATTGTAATCAGGTAGTCTTTTGATTTCCCCTTCTTTTGTTAGTTCATATATAATTACATCACTTGCAGATATACAAGCCAATTTTGGAACAATAGAATCTAATTGATGATCTAGCTCATCAGTATTGGATAGTGATGAGATTTTTTGCAATATAGCAGATCCTTTTATCGCCAATGTAAGATAATTAATAATATAAGGACTGTGTGTAGTCAAAATAAGCTTATTATCTACCGTCAAATTAACAAATTCAAGCAATTTATAGAGTAAATCTCTCTGAGATTCTGGAAAGAGATTTTGTTCAATCTCTTCAACAATATTAATAAAACATCCATTACGATACTTGGATGACAATATCCCTAAAGCTGTTTGTTTTAACTCATCAGACAGATTCTGATTTGACAATATTTTTTCAATTTCTGCTTTCAGTCTTTTTTGTTCTTCGCTACTCATTTCATTTCTAGAACTATCTTTTTCTTTGTTGATAGATAAAGCCAAATTTCTAGAAACCAAAAACAATGGTACAAGAGATTGAAATCCACTTGAAGCTTCTGACAGTCTTAATTTATAACCATTTCCAACTATGTTTGAGATTCTATTGCGCTTGTCAAATTCAAATTCAACATCACCTATAGGTAACCGTAAACTACTCGAGAGTTCTTGTTGTGAGCGTTCTAGTTCTTCTAAAAAAGTATACAGAGATTGAGGTAACCCTTTTAATTTTTCAGGCTGTGTGACTGCGCTTAAAAAATTCCTTTCTGCTGGCACATACATAATTTTAGGAACTACATAGTTTTTTGTATTGTCAACAGTATCAATACTCAATTTATTTTCTTTATATCTAATGTTATAGACTTTACCTTCGTATTCAATTTCAGTCTCTGGTAAAAAATAGTTTTTTAGATTTTGATAATTACAATATGTGTTTGTAAAACGGCTGTAGCTTGTTGCATATTTTTCTGCCACTTCTCCACGATATAAGGCTTTTTCTAACCAAATCAGTGTTGAAATTAACTTAGCAATACTACTTTTTCCTGTTCCTTGATTCCCTATAAAAATGGTAGCCTTACGAATATCTATAAATCCATTATCTTCTTCAAAACCAGTTTTAATTGGTCCAAAGTTTTTTACTTTTATCTTACTCATAAGTCCGTAGGGGTAATTAAGCCGAGAATAGATTGGACTAAGCAAAGTCTTCAATGTAGTCCATTTTAGCCTGATAGCAGTGTGATTGCTAAATCCTCGTTTTAGAATAATCGGTATACAACACTTTTCGTTACACGAACTATAAAACGATACTATGAATAGAAATCAAGTTCTATCAAAATTTCTCAATGCTGGAAGTCCTGCAATCAACCATTGATGGTATCGCTGTCGGAAGCATTATTGCGCTTGCCGCAGTCGGTTTAACGCTTACCTATGGCATCTTACGCCTTGCTAACTTTGCCCATGGTGACATTCTCACCCTCGGCGCATACCTTGCCTTTCTTGCCAATACCACGCTCAAGCTGAATATTGTGGTATCGATCGCAATTGGCAGTCTTATCTCCATCGGCTTAGTCTTAATTTGCGAAAAGATACTCTGGCAACCGTTACGCGCCAAAAATGCTAATTCAACGACGATGATGATCGTTTCGATTGGGTTAGCGTTGGTGATTCGTAATGCGATCGTTCTGGTTTGGGGCGCAAAACCACAGAAATATGATTTGCCAACTTACCCAGCGATCGAAGTATTTGGCTTAGCGATTACCCAGAACAAAATGGTGGTGATCGCGTCTGCGATCGCAATTATTGCGGGGCTTTATTATTTACTACAAAATACCAAGATCGGTAAGGCAATGCGAGCAGTTGCCGATAATCCTGAACTGGCTAAAGTCGCGGGAATTAATGTCAATGCTGTAATTATCTCCACATGGGTAATTGCAGGCGGCCTGACCGCTTTTGGTGGCAGTATGTATGGATTAATTACCAATTTACGCCCGAATATGGGTTGGTTTTTGATTTTGCCGATGTTTGCGGCGGTGATTTTGGGTGGGATTGGTAATCCCTATGGTGCGATCGCAGGGGCGTTAATTGTCGGTATTTCCCAAGAAGTTGCGACCACATGTCCTGCGGCTCTGGGCGAATTACAGAAATACTGCATTGGCACAGAATATAAACTGGGCGTAGGTTTGGTAATTATGATTTTGGTGTTGCTCTTTAAGCCGCAAGGCTTATTTAAAGGCACAATATGAAACTTTTTATGACGCGGCAAAGCCGCGTTGCAAAAAGTTTTATATTTTAGCGCGGCGAAGCCGCGCTAAAAAGATTGGTTCTTTATTTGACTAATTCACCGAGGCATTCGGTTAATTCTCCAGCCACAATTGGTTTACTGAGATATCCATTTGCGCCAAGACTGATCGCTTTTTGACGATGCCGATCGCCTGTACGCGAAGTTAACATCACCACGGGGAGCGTGTACCAGAGATCGTGGGTGCGAATAGCTTGAAGCAAATTAAATCCATTCACTCTGGGCATTTCCACATCAGAAATCACGATCGCAACTTTGCCTTGAATCCGATTCAGCACATCGAGCGCTTCTTGACCATCACGACAGGCGATTACTTCAAAATCTAATTGTTTTAATATTCGCTCTAACATGTTGCGAGTAGCGATCGAATCTTCGACAATCAAAATTGTTTTTACTGATGTTTGACTAGTTTCTTGATCAACTTTTTGGTTACCACTATTAGATGTTTGATTTTTAATTTTACGGCTATTTTTGAGATTATTTTGGATGATGAGCGCATTCAAATTATCAGGAATTAGAACGGGTACAACTTGCCCTGTGCCTAAAATAGTACATCCTGCCAGATAATTAGGAGTTACCACACTCCGATCAAATGGTTTCAGAATTAATTGCCGTTCTTCAATCAATGTATCGATGGCGACGGCGAGTGGGAGATCATTCCGATTCAGGACTAAGCATACTTTAGAATTTAGTGAGTCATTACTTGCATTGATGTAAGGTAGAGCTTGTTTGAGATGGATTAATGGAATAAATTTTTTCCGCCAAGCAATTTCTGTGGCATTACCTGAATGAGAAATTTGGGCTTCGGCATAGGGGAAAATATCTAAGACATCATTGGCTGGAATCGCGATTAGATTTTCACCGATCACACAGATTAATAAGGTAATCAGACTCAACCCAAGCGGTAACCGAATCGTGAAAGTTGTACCTTGCCCTTGCAATGTCTCAACTTGGATATTGCCGCGCAACCGATTGATTTGTGATCGCACAATATCGAGTCCCATCCCACGTCCAGACATGTCACTAACAACATTGCGGGTCGAGAAATTGGGCTGAAAGATAAAATTGAGAATATCTTGACGGGGGATTTTACCGATCGGAATTTCGATTGGGCAAATATGCTTTTCGACCGCTTTTTTATATACGTTATGAAGATTAATGCCATCACCATCATCCTCAAGTGAAATGATCGCTTGATTTCCCGCAATAACGGCTCTAAGCGTGAGAACTGCAATTTCTGATTTGCCTAATGAGAGTCTAGTTTCTGGGCTTTCAACACCATGATCGAAAGCATTGATTAATAGATGATTAAGTGGTGTTTGTAGCTGCTCTAGGATTACTTGGTCAATGAGAACATCTTCGCCGAGAATCACTAACTCAACTTGTTTATTATAGCGCTGACAAAGCCGCTTAAGCTGTGGCACAAAGCGGCTAGCAAGAGTCTTAAAAGCAACAAGTCGTGACTGTGTAAGTTGAGCATAAAGGCGATCCAAATCTTGGCGAAGATATTCGATTTCTTCACCTAAATCTCGATAACTCAGATCAATGTCAGAGCGGCTTTCGCGTACACGCAGGAGTACTTCCTGTAAGTTTTGCAGAGTAGTATGGGAAGTAGAATATTGATCAAGTTCCAATTCATCAAAATCATCGTTTATGGTATTTTCAATTTGATTATTGCTTGGCATTGCGATCGCAAGTTGATCGTAAACAGTCTGCACTTGCTCCTGTAAGGGAATCATCTGCAAGACAAGAGCCTGTAAATTCTTATTGGTTCGTCCTAGTTGCTGCTGTTGTCTGAGCAATCTTTCATGGCGCAAAATCATTTCGGCGACGATGTTGGTCATACTCTCAATTTGCGCGGAGGGAATTCGCAAATAGGAAATTGATTGAGTCGAGTTCGTGGCGGTCGCAGGTTCTTCAGCCTGAGTTATTTCGGCAATTGGTTCGACAGGTTTGGCAATTACTTGGGGTGGTAATTCTGCGGATGTAGATTTTGGATATAGGTACTGCAAACGCTGCGATCGCAAGCTCTTGATCACGACTTGCACTTCGGACAAAAGACTTGCGATCTCATTCCCTTGCTGAAGATATGACTCAAAGCCCTCTACTGTAGTAATGAGCCAATCAAGATTTAAGGTGTCTCCGAGTAGCAAACATTCATCACAAAAATACTGTAATTCTTCTTTAATAGCCGTTGCGGATAGATGCGTAGAATTGGCTAATAATTTAGTTTCTAATTGCTGAATACATGCTTCTAAATCTTTTTCTAAAGAAGAGATAACGATCGCACTAATTGTTGCCTTTGGCTGGTTGAGACTCTCACTGATTGGCTCACTGATTGACTTATTTTGGACTATGGTTTGAGATTCACTCTTAACATTTGCTAATAATCCATCTAACCTTAACAAAAGCTCTAGATCGATCTTAATATCAGTTAAATTATTAGCTGGTAAGTTAGTCGCCTGAGCCAGTACCGCCGCGACTTCATCAAGCCCCTGACTAAACACTTCTGTAATCGTAGTGCGATCGCAAAATTCATTATGTTGCAAAATCTCTAGCAGATCTTCCAATTTATGTGCGAGTTTGCTGAGACTAAGTAATTCTGCGATCGCCGAGCCGCCCTTGAGTGAGTGGGCGGCGTGCATCAAGAAAATATAGTCAGGTTGTCCCGATTGGATTTGAGCTAAACCTTTTTGAAAATTCGCCAAATAGAGAGGTGCATCTTCGCGCAGAAAGCATTGACGAGTTTCAATTGCAATCTCATGTAAAACTTCTGGATTTAAGGTTTTCATTGATATTATTCTTTTTCTAGACGGAACTGACGCACAGATGTCTGTAGCTCATCAACTACACCCACTAGCACTTGCAACGAAGAAACTACCGACTGCGTATCTGTTGCCGTCGATTGGGCGATCAGATTGGCATTTTCCATAATGCTATTTACCTTTTGCGAGACTTGCGTCTGCGAAATTGTACTGCTAGAAATCGTCTGTAAATAGTTATCGATAGTCTGACTCAGTTCCGCCAAATCCTTCAGCGTTTCCTTAGTTTCTTCAACCGACTTTGTACCTGCGACAACTTCTGCCGTCCCTACTTCCATCGCTTTTAAAACTTCGGTCGTCTCATGCTGAATGTTGGTAACCAGCAATTGAATCTCTCTGGTTGCATCCGTAACTCGATCAGCTAAGCGCCGCACCTCATCGGCAACCACCCGAAAACCTTGTCCATTTTCACCTGCTCTGGCGGCTTCAATCGAAGCATTAAAAGCAAGTAAGTTGGTTTTTTCGGAAATGTTAGAAATAATCGCCACAATTTGCGAAACTTCTTGCGATGACTCGGCAAGCTGCTTCATCTTCTTTGAGGTCGCCGCCACTGTTGACCGAATTGCTTTAATACTGCCAACAGTTCGATCCATTTTCACATCACCTTCACGCGCTGCGATCGCCACACGTCTTGCCATACCCGCCGCATCTTGAGCCGATGTCGCTACTTGCGCGATCGATTGGCTATTTTGTTCTACAGCTTCGAGGGCTTGAGCGATCCCGTCAGACTGCGCCAAAGAGGCCGTCGAAAATTTCTGCACCGAGTTTTCACTTTCCTTCGCCAGAGCTTCGGCATGGACTGCGGTGGATTTCACTTCTTCCACCAATGTCCGCAATTTGCGAATCGTGGCATTGAAAGCATCGGCGATCGAGCCAACTACACCATCAGTTACTTTTGCCTCGGCAGTTAAATCCCCTTGTTGCGCTCCTTCAATTTCTAGAAGCAGATTGATAACTTCCCTTTGTAGTAATTCCTTCTCTTTACGTTGGACTTCAGCCTCCTGAGCCTTGAGCAATGACTGTTGTGACAGAGCCTGCTCCGATATCTCGATACTATCTGCCATGCTATTAAAGGATTGCGCCAATTCCCCGATTTCATCATTGGCAAAGATCTCCGCCCGCGCTTTGCGATCGCCTAAGGTAAAACGCTTTGCGATCGGTGTGAGCGCCTGTACAGGTTTCGCCACAACTCGATCCAAAAATCGCGCTAATAGAATATCCAACAGAATCACGATCGCCGCCGAAATACTCAGGGCAATCCATGTATTCTTCAACAAATCATTCATTTCGGTTTCAGGCGTACCACGCACCAAAATACCGACAGGCGCATTGCTATACTTTGGTACAGCACCTTTATCGGTTTCAATAATCCGATTAGGAACGGCTCTCGCGGCCATCGTGTAATAAGTATTACCTACTAAAACTCGACCTGTGACAGTCTGTCCATTTGCGGCTGTGGTGGCGCGATTGAGCAAATCATCCGCCGCCGCGCCTGAGATTGGCAGATTCGGATTACTCGCTTCAAAGTTTGGCTGCTCCACGGAAGTTGCGATCGCAAATTCACCCGAAGGTTTCTGATAGTACACAGCACTATATCCACCCAATCCTTTTTTGCCAGCCTGAGCCGTCGCTAGAGCCTTAATCGTATTTTCAACGATCGGCGCTTTTTTATTGACAATATCGCCCGAAATCAACACGCCAATCACTTTCTGAGTTGCAGGATCTTTAACCGCCGTGGCCGTGTAGCGAATCAAGGAATCAGTTGCTGTAAAGCCTTCAGGAAGAGGTGGCGCTTCTTTTTGAAGATCCTCAGCCCTGACGACTGCTGTTGCTTTGATCTGATTTGGCTCAGCAAGAATATCGCTCACCAAGTTACTGGGGTTAAAATCTTGTCCATTGCGATCGCCATTAGCACTGACAATGATCTTCGCATCCGCGCCCACCAGCGTGGCATACTCAATCTTTCTTGCCTTAATCTCATTCTCCAAAATCATCTTCACTTGATCTCTTAATGGAGTTGGAAGTGGCTGCTTACTTGCATAAATACTCGCAGCACTAATTACTGCCGCATTATCTGACTGCCCCCGAAAACCAAACCCCATCTGATTAATTTTGATATTGTAGTTGATGTCTAGAACTGACACCTCAGACTGAGCTTGCTTGTACAACTGATCTTGCAAAGAACGTCCAATCAAGAATGCGCCAAATCCAACCAATGAGAGCGACAAAAATTCAGAAGCTAATAGAGCCGTAAACTGCTTCCGTCCGACAGGTAGGTCATAAAACCACTGCAAGGGCGAAGATTTTGGCTTAGATGCAGCTTTTGAGGATTTGGTTACCCTTTTAGCTGGCTGAGACTCTTTTTTTAGATCTACTGACTTAGATGATGGTGATACCACCTGAATTTGCAAATTTGGTTTCGGCTCCACCTGATTCGCCTCTTCACCCATCGCTTCGATCGCCTTAATTGCGATCGCGGCATAGGTTCCATCTTGATCAGTATCAACAATCTGCTGATAAATCCCTCTAGCAGCCTTGACATCCCCCTGACTTTCTAAGTCATAAGCATACAAAATCCTTGCCATCGGATCAGCATCACCATTGCTATTAAAAGTCAAAGCTACTGAAGTTAAAGTGTCATTTTTTGAAGTCATAGCATTAATTAAAAGTGACTAGAATGTATATTGAGTGGACAAATTATTAGAAATCCCCCCAGCCCCCCCTTGAAAAGGGGGGAGAATTAAATTATCTTCTTCTCCCTTATTAAGGGGGATTGAGGGGGATCTCTTAGCAATCCCTATGCTGTAGAGAGATCCACTAATTTAGGAACTTCTTCACCACCACCCACATCAGGATTTAAAATCCGAAACATCTCATCGATGTTGACAACTCCATAAGTATTGCCATCTAGTTTGGTTAAACCTGACAATAAAGCTTTAGCGCGAGCGGGTAATTTGTCTGGAACAGGAAACAACTTCTGCGTATCAAGGGTAATGATTTCCTCCAGCGCCATCACCACACAAGCAAGGCGACGGACTCCCCCATCTGGCTGCATCCCGCGCAATGCGATCGCCATAATTGGTTTTTCTAGCGGCATCGGTTGAATGCCAAAAAACTTCTCCAAATGCAGCACCCATAGCAAATTTCCCCGTTGATTAGTGACCCCCAACAAACAAGGATTGACTCCTGGAATCGGGCTAATATCTTGAGACTGTAGCTGTAGAACTTCATCTACATGAGCTACAGGAATGGCGATCCGCAGTAATGATGAAACTCTAAGTCGGCAATATTCTTGAATCATAAAAGACCTCTTCGTGACGGATCTCATGCTCCAGATCTGTTGTGGCGGGCGCAGCCCACCACAACAGATCTGGATTTAATTAACATGCTGATAAACCGTTTCTAATAATTGTTTAGGAGCAAATGGCTTCGTCAAATAAGCATTTCCTCCCTGTCGCAAAGCCCAAAATTTATCAAATTCTTGATCTTTAGAAGTACAAAAGATAATCGGAGTTTGCTTTAACTTATCTTGATTGCGAATGGTGCGGCATAGATCTAGCCCACTCTGACCAGGCATAATCACATCTAAAATAATCAAATTTGGCGGCGTATGATTTGATAGCCATTGCCAAGCATCTTCGGCGCTTCCTTGCAAAACAACATCAAACCCAGAGCGGGATAGCAAGCTGGAAATAAGTTGTTGTTCTGCATGTCCATCTTCGACAACGAGTACTGTTTTCATAGAGCCTTTAGCGATTTTTGCGGTTAATTAATTAACTTTGAGAATTCTCGAATTTAATCTAAACGACTTGAAGTGCCGTCAGTTTTGACATTAACGTCAAGATTAAGTTCATTATTTTGATTTTTGTGGCTCTGAAGTAATCTCTGCACCTTCGTAATTAGTTTATCTGCATTTACTGGTTTAGTCACATAGTCATTTGCTCCTGCAAGTTGCGCCCTCATGCGATCGATCAGTCCATCGCGACCTGTAAACATGACGATTGGCACATTTCGCATATGTCGTGATTGGCGCAACATCGTACAAAGCTCATACCCATCAATTTCTGGCATGGTGATATCCATTAAAATTAATGCAGGTTTTTGTCTTACTAATGAGGTCAGACAACTAATTGGGTCAGTAATTCCCAATACCTGAAAACCAGACATTTCGAGTACCATTTTCACCTGACGCTGCACTGTATGGCTATCATCAATACAGGCAATCAATGGTCCAGCGGAAGATTGCAAAGATATTTCAGGATTTAACGTTGAAGGCAAAACCTCCAAAATCTTTTGGGTAATTAATGGACTCAACCATCCTGACAAAACATGAGGTTCTATCATCAGTTGGCGACAAATTTCGTAGATGCTCAGTTTCTGATCTAAGATATGCAACCAAGCGGTTAAGCTCACATTCTGTAATTTTACATTATGAGATGATGCCGTCTCTCTTTGAGTTGTTAGAACATTATTGGCACTCTCCCAAAAGTTGCTGAAATCTTTAACTTTACTGCGATCAAGATAGATTCGCGAAAATGGAGAGGAGATCTGGGCATGTATTTGTTGCCAAAAGCGCACATGACCAGCAATTGGCTTAATTAAATCTGATAATGGGGCTGCAATAAGTACAGGCTTGATACAGACATTAGATTCAAATTTCACATAGGCTTTAGTATGCGAAATCGCATGGATTAGAGCTTCTCTCGATAAACCAAGTAAAATTCGGCGAAAGTCGGTAAGGGAAAGATGGTGTTCCACTTGCCATTCGTAAAGACTCTCATATTCTGATTTGTCTGAACTAAATTTTGGCAATGGTAAATCAGGGTTTATTTGTTGCCAAAGCAACCCAAAGCGCTCAGGGCTAGAACCTATGGCTGTGGCAAAATACAGCCGAGACCCCCCAACGTATAGCTGCCAGCCAATCGATTCGTCTTGTGGACTTGATATCGATAGACATCCTGTTAGCTCTTTTTGAGCAATCGCTTGCAATAAATTATATGGATTGTTGAGACTGCCTTGCATGGAATTGAAGTACTAAATTTTGCTGAATTACCAGTCTAAAATCCCAGTTCTATTATATAGAAACTGAATCAGAATCCCCCCCAGCATAAATACTTGAAAAACATGTCTTAAACTATAAATCTTGATAATTTACTAAAATCACCATAAGTAAAATATGTGTAGCCATGTTGTATTCTACGCTACATATACGCCGAAATAACTTGATGCAATTTTTCAACGAGTTCTTGTTCTCGATATGGTTTACAAAAATATGCCTTTGCACCCAGATCTAAAGCTAACTTTCGATCATTTTCGTTGTTCTTTGCAGTAAGTACAATGATTGGTATATTTTGGAGATCATCATCAACGAAAATACTCGATAAAAGCTTGAATCCATCCATGTGAGGCATTTCCAGATCGGTGATCACCACATCAACTTTTAGTTTTGTCTCTAAGCAGTTTTTGAGAAACGCGATCGCCTCTTTACCATCCTGAGCTTGCTCAGTCAAAAAACCAGACTTGGTGAGCGTCATCGCTAGATAACGCCGCACATTAGCCGAAGACTCAACGATTAATACTCTCGGCTGATGCGATCGCACAGCCTGAAATTTCACTAGCTCACTAGTAAATAGTCCTGAGCTTTCAAGATTTTCAGGCTCAAGCGGTCGCCCCAAACTAGGCGCGGAGTTAATCTCTGTTAGCGCTGATGAGATAGAAAGAGATGGTGTCGTATCTCCTGCACTAAAAAAGTCAGATAGACTACTCAAATTTTGATAGCTTGAGTACATCTGCTGCGAAATTAAACCATGATCATGAGGTTTTAGACATTGGCTGACTAGTTCAGCAGGATTGAGTAAAGCCAAAGCCTGATTACTTCCCAAAACAACTGTACCGAGAAAAATTTGGGGAAGGAGAATGTTACCCTCAATTGGATGAAATGTGGCTTCTTGATCATGCCAGCAGCCATCGGTTTGCAAAGCAAATAGATTATCCTCGTAATGGATCACTAAAAGCGAAGGTACGGCATGGGAAGGTTTCTGGCTTTCAGGTGAATTTGTTAATTGTGGAGATTGATTTGATTGCAAAACTGATTGGCTCAAGCTATGGCGACAATTGAGCTTTAGCAAAGAATTGAGGCGAACTATAGGCAGTATGCGATCGCGCCATGGCAAGGTATTTTGCCCTTCAAAACCGAGATCATGGTCATCGCAGGGAATTACTTCCAAGATCATCTTGCTGGGAATAGCTAGGCACATTTGATTAATATCAATCAGCAGCACCCGCATTAATGAGAGGATATTCGGCAAAATCAGAGTAAATTGAGTACCTTTCCACCGTTGTGACTGCACTGAAATCGTACCGCCAAAATCTCGCAGCTTCTTTTTTAGATTGCTTAATTTGCTTCCAGTTTCTGACTTACTATCTGACTTACTATGTGCAAAATGAAAGCTTGGCTCAAAAATCAACCCAATTAACTGTTCATCACTCATATCCATCGTTGAAAAACCTGAGATACCTGCGATCGCCGCCGATTCTTCCACCTGATAACGGATTTCGTCGATATCAAGTCCACAACCATCATCACTGACCTTGATGATCGTGCTTTCATCAGTTTGAATCGCCATAAATTCAATTTTGCCTTGAGTTGCCTTCCCCTGTTGTTGTCGCTGATCGGGAGATTCAATCCCATGTTTCAAGGCATTTTGCAGCAATAGCTCAAGTGGCTCAGCGATTATTTCTGAGATTAATCTCTCCACTTCTACTTCAGCTCCTTGGACAACCAACTCAACTTGTTTGCCATACTGTAATGACAGATCGCGCAAAACACGCGGAAACTTTCTAACGAGACTCGAGATAGGCTGTTTGAGAACTTGTCGCAGATTTTTCCTTAAATTATCAACATCCTGACTCATCACATAAGTTTGCTGTTCTGTGAGCGCAAGTACATTGACCATTTGCTCAACCATATTTTGTAAATCTGCGATCGCAGTTTGGTTCTGGCTATCTGGGTTATGCTCTAATAACTGCAAATGACTTTGGGCCTGTCCCGTCAACGTTTTGATTTCACCTAAATAAATATCTAAACTTCCCTTACGCACTAATAATTCTTCTGATAAATCCCCCAACATTTCTAAATGATTTAAAGGAACGCGAATAGTCGCATCATGATCATTGCCTCTTGTATCAACTTGAACATCGACTAGACTGTTATTAATAGCACTCATATTGTCCAGATCAGTTTTTACATCTAGAGACAAGGCTGCTAAATCTGTATAGGAAATTTCTGTATTTCCAAAATCCATAAATGATAAGTCCTGCAAAGAAGAACTAGCTCCGTCAAAATTGTTCTGATAAATTGGAGATTCTTCGATAGCTGTGTCAATATCTGAACTAGGAAAATCTTCTTTGAGCATTTCTGCCAGCATTTTGCTGCTGTCTTGATCTGACTGAATCGGACTATTAGATGGCTTGGGTTGGAGATAATGATCAGAATCAAGACTAGATGCACTGCGATCTAATGACTCAAAAAAATTGTCGGGAGTCATATCCTCAGAAGTATGATCATTAGACAAGTCAAAATCGGACAAGTCAAAAGCAGGTACTAGTTCTTCGTCATTCGATTTTGTCCAAGATTCCATCGCTGTAAATTTAGTCCAAACATCTTCAATACCCCGCATATCCCCCACGTCCTCAATATCTACTTCGTGATCAGTCCACTTAGCACTTTGAATTTCAGTTTTGTCATCATGGCTTGGTAGTTGCTCAAGGGGCGTTTCTGAAAATATTTCTGCCAATAACTCTGGCATTGGTAATCTGTCTTCATTACTAGTTTTATT
The DNA here is from genome assembly GCA_043755885.1 of Pseudanabaena sp. Lineage (GTDB taxonomy): Bacteria > Cyanobacteriota > Cyanobacteriia > Pseudanabaenales > Pseudanabaenaceae > Pseudanabaena. The sequence goes on from JAYUSC010000412.1 coordinate 13,715, forward strand.
GAATTCTTGTGGATCTCCAGTCAATTCATCTAAATCACCCGTGAATGAATCTGTTAATAAACTAGGAAATAAAGTCTTCAATTCATTCGCAGAATCCCCTGAAATCTCTTGAAATAGTTTGTTGGAATCAAAATCCTCCTCCTCTTGATCTATCTCAATCATGAGAAACCCATCTAAATTGTCCAATTTTTCTATTGGTAATACATACGAGTCTTCCAAGTTTGGTATTTCAAAATCTATATCAAACAAATGTAAAGCCTCTGAAGTATCTTCTAAGTTAAAAGGTTCATTTGCGATATCGGAGAACCCTAATTTTTTTGGGGATGTAGTTCTATTTATTTCTAATTGCAAATCTTCATTTATTTGGACAAATAAGTTACGCTGTAATTCTATCCAGTCTTTAGCTAAATCGATTCCCAAACAATATTCATTAATTACTTGATTAGACATATTGATCACTTCAATCAACAATTCTTTGGTAACCCAATCAATCTCAGTGCGGCGATCGCGCAATAGATTAATTGAAGATTCAAGGTTGTGAATTATTTCTGCGAAAGGAGAGTTGTAAACATAAAAATCGGCGTTAGTTGCCGCATTCTGAACTAACTTGATTATAGAAATCAGGCTATCAATTTGTTGGTGAAAACTCGGCAGACTTACATCTAGCCCTAAAATTTTATTTTTTAGCTCATGCATCCAAGCCTGAGCCTCATTAGAAAAGATTTTTTTGGTTTGTGGCTCTATTTCAATCATGGTTAGTTAAATCCATTAAAGGTATATCTCTAGTAAACTTCTATCTTAAAATTAGCAATACTTCGCTTAAATTTTTAGCGGGTTTTGAAATGAGTTAAGCATTCTTGGAGTTCCCCAGAATATCCTCTGGTTGATTGTATTAACTTGGAAGCTTCTGAAGAAGAGGCAAGTGTCCTCCTCGCCATATGCGAAATATCATTCATCAAGTTGGCAACCCCTTCAGAGGTTTGGGCTTGTGAAGTTGTGGCTTCTGATATTGTCGCCATCAAACCATCAATTTGTTGTGAGATTTGGGCGATTTGTTGCAGGCTATCTTTCGCTGCGATCGCTAAGGTATTACTTTCTGAGATTTGATTACTACCCGACTCAACCGCCGCCATCACTGCGTTAGTCTCGCTCTGAATATTTCTGAGTAGGCTTTCTACTTCCTTCGTCGCCGTAACTGAACGAGCAGCCAGTTCTCCCACCTCTTCGGCAATCAATACAAATCCGCTACTTGCATTGTTTGACCGAGATGCTTCAAGTGAGGCATTGATCGCTAGAAAGTTGGTCTTAATCGCAATTTCATTAATCGAAGAAATTGCCTTAGCAATTTTTTGGGAGACAACACCTAAATGCTTGACCCTCTTAGCAGTTGCCGTAACTGTATTTTGCAATTCTCCGACCTTGGACATCACCGCATCAATAGAGCGATCGCTATCGGATAGTTTTTCGACTACGAGTTTCGATGATTGCAATATTTGCTGGCTGTCATTGACAATTCGCGTTGCTGACAGCTTAGACATTTGCATTGTATTTAGCGATCGCGTCACAATATCTACTTGTCTTTGAGAGACATTACCCAGATTTGCGATCGCCTGTTCATTCTGTTCGAGAGAGACATTAACTTGATTGGCTGAAGACTTAACTTGACCAACAATATTCTGTAATCCCCGCATCACATCGTCAAAAAATATGGCGACACTCGGTAAACTACCATCAACTGACTCAGTAGAAACCGTAAGATCTCCATCAGCTAAAGCTTGGACATCTTTAAGCATCTGCATCAAATGCTCCTGAAGATCTTCCTGTTGTTGGCGATAGCTCTCAACTTCGGCATGGCGCTGCACGATCTCTGACCGTACTTTCTTGCCTAGACGCAATATATGCTCATCAGAAAAATCTGGATCTTGAGTCTCGCGTTTTTCTTCTCTAGCTAGTTTTGCTAAGATGTTAAATAGCTTCACTACCTGTAACTGCAAGTTTTGTTTTTCCTGCTCTTGCTTTTGGAGCATCGTTTGGAATTGTTCAGACATTTTATTAATACTTAAGGAAATATCTGACAGTTCATCATTTCCCTCTACACTCAAAGCCCCAAGACTGAAAGTAGTAGTTCCTTGTCTAATATCTCGTAAAGCAGCGCGAATATCTTTAAGCCTTGAGCTAAGTTTGCGAGATAATGCATAGGCGATTGTTGCCACTAGCAATGGTGTCGCCGCAATCCCAAGCCCAATCACTAGCAGTAGACTTTGATTGCCTGCGATCGCTTTAGTTTTATCGATTGTCGTTAAAACATCCCAAGTCAACATGTCATAGGTCTGCATATTAGAGACGGGGGCATAGGCGATCAATTGTCCGTTGAGATCGCTCTTGACCATATCGCCTAAACCAGATGATTGTGCAGTCCGCAAATCAGGAAGCACGACAAAATTTGTTAACGCATCTTCACCAACCGTGACAGGCTGCGAGCTAACAATATATTTATTGGAGCTATCAATCACATAAAAATTTCTATTTTCATTAGTATCTTTATTAGCCTTGGTTAAATCGGTTGCTAATTTTTTTACAGGAATCTCAACCTGCAAAATCATGTTGATTTTTTGGGAAACAGAACTCTTGATCGACCTAGCTGCATAGAGATAGGTCCCATCCTTATCAACCACAGGATTACTAAACAAGACGTTATCCACAGTACTGACTTTAGTGAGGATATTAGGGTTAAGAGTTTGTAACGTTTTTGATTTACTTGACTGAGCGATTAGCTCGCCATTAATGCTAAACAGCGCAATACTATTGTACTCAGGATAAGCTTGTCCATAGAGATTTAGCCGATTAGTCAACTGTTGCTTATATTGACGCTGCTGTGCAATTGGCAAAGAGTTGAGAGGATTAGTTGCTTTGTCAGTTGCTGGCGAGTTAGGAAGCTTGAGTAGGGTATTCTGTCCCATTTCAGTTGAGACTAGTAATTTTTGCAATACCTCCACATCATTAAATTGCTGCTGCAAAAAATTTCTGGTCACATTTGCTAAAGCGATCGCCTCCGATTGCTGCGCTTGTTTGACCTTGTTTAACAGCAGCCCATCGCCCACTTGGTATGCTACGACACCCAAGGCGATCGCAGGAATAGTTGAGACTATTGCACCCCACAAAGTGATCTTTTGACTGACACTAGAGAATTTAAACATATCCTCCAAGGCGATCGCCGATGCATTATTTCCCGCAGGAGCTTTTTCCTGAAAAATGCTACTGTCTTGACTTCGATCACTATTTTGAGTGTTTTGAGAATCCATATCCCAACCCAAAAATACAGATTCTACGGGTGGAAATTCGATTTTTTGTTTATTATTTTCATTTGCTTCTTGAATATTTGCGATCGTATCGCTAAAGATTGATATGGGAGCCTTATCTGTTATATCTTCTAGATCCCCAACCATTATATTTACCTCATCTTCCAGCATCAGAGTCTCATTATCTTCAAATAATGATCCTTGAGCAATAGTTATTTCTTCCTGCTCTTCTTGCTGGCTTTTGAATTGGGCTGCGATCGCAGGTGGCGGTGGCACTATTCCATTCCCATTAGACCGAGCATTTACAGCAACTTTCGGCTTAATAGCTATGTTAATCGAAGAAGGATTAGCTAATATAGCAAGGTCGCCTGTTGTCGAGTCATCATGGTCAAGAATATAAGAAATGCTTCTATTGCTAGATGTGCTATTTGTCTTTGAGCCAATATTTTGGGTAACCTCTAGTTGCAAGGCTCTATAGTTAGCTTCTTGAGCTTTATCTGCATCGCTAGCTTCTTTAAGCTTCGGGCTGAGCAGTTCTACATCTTTTTGAATAACTTGTCGAGGATTATTTTTCTGAGAAATATTAGCTAGCTTATTTTGGATTTGAGCCAGCGAAGTACTCGCAAGATCAAGCAGATCTGGATCGTCCGTAAGCGACAATACTTGCTGATATTGCACCTTGGCATACTCAATTTTACCTGCCTTACGAAAGGTTGCGCCTAACCAAATATGCAGCTTGGGATTGCGAGGATCTTCATGCAACAATTCTGAGAACTGCTTCATCGCCTCTTCATACCGACCCTCTGCATAGGACTGTAGAGCCGCCTGATAATGCGCTGTCATCATGATCGCCCCTGTATGAAAATACGTCTTTGTTTCAATAAGAAAGCTTAAGTTTCGACAAGCTTCCTCAATACATAGTTAAACGAATTTACATGTAAATCCTCTAGCGCCATTTTGCTTGTATTTATAAAAAAAAGTGCTATGATGGCTAAGGATTTGTTGCAATCAGCTAAATAAAAATTGAAAAAACTGGTTTTATTGCTTGGATGTGATTGGCTCCTCAACCTAAAGTTGGACGAAAGACGCGAGTCTGACCCCACTCTTTCTTGGGATGATGCCTGTGAAGGACCTAGTATGTTCCGATCGACCTTCTAACTATCAGGGTTGTAACTACTGTTAACAGCCTCGGTCGATCGCTTCTCATCATGGAGAAGACTAAATATTTTCCAAAATTTAATAAGCTGTAGAAAAAACGCTTGGGGCGAGAGGCTTTTTTGTGTGCAGATTTAAAAACTGTCAGTATCTACCTTTTGACTGGTTAGATATTGTCTTGTATGATCGTGCGCCGCCAAAGAAAAAGTTATTGTTCTTGGATGTTTAGTTTCGCTTGTTTTGTGATGGAATTCTGCTCATATTTTTATCGAATACATTTACAACACATAGCATCTAGGACAAAACAGAATCATGAAACGCGAACTACTTAAACAGACTGTTGAACACATTGACATCAAAGCTTTTGATGTGGTCGGATTGGTTGATGCCATGGCAAACACCGCATTTCAGGGAAGAAACCTTGGTCGTGCGGCGCATATCTATGACAACATGATCAAAGACAAAGATTGCGCGATCATTCTTTGTTTAGCGGGTTCTCTATTTAGTGCAGGGCTTAAGGGTATTGTCTACGATTTGATCGCCAACAACATGGTAGACATGATTGTCTCTACAGGCGCAAATATCGTTGATCAAGACTTTTTTGAAGCTCTAGGCTTCCGTCACTATGTCGGCGACATTGCTGCTGATGACACCATACTTCGCGAAAATGCGATCGATCGCATTTATGACACCTATATCGACGAAGACGAGTTGCGCGTTTGCGACATGACGATCGCCGAAATCGCCAACTCACTTCCTCCTCGCACTTACTCTTCTCGTGAGTTCATTTATGAAATGGGCGCATATCTAGACAAGAATGCTAAGAATCGCCATTCTGTTGTCTTGGCTGCTTACGAGCATCAAGTTCCCATCTTCGTTCCTGCTTTCAGCGATTGTTCCGCAGGTTTTGGATTAGTCCATCATCAATGGAACTCTCCCGAAGAGCATGTCAGTATTGACTCTGTACGCGATTTCCGCGAATTGACTCAGTGCAAATTGGCAAGTCCTCATACTGGGCTATTCATGATCGGTGGTGGTGTGCCGAAGAACTTTGCTCAGGACACTGTAGTGGCGGCTGAACTGCTCGGTTTTGACGCAGCGATGCACAAGTACGCTGTGCAGATCACTGTTGCTGATGAACGCGATGGCGCTCTATCTGGTTCGACTTTGAGAGAAGCACATTCTTGGGGCAAGGTTGATATTGTCCAAGAGCAAATGGTTTACTCCGAAGCTACCGTGGCTCTGCCTCTAATCGCTGGCTATGTCTACGGCAAAAAGAACTGGTGCGATCGCGCTCCTCGCCAACTTGCTCAAGTATTCAACAAGCCATCTATTGCTTTCAGTAATATTCCTACACCTGTAGGCGTGTAGTAACATAAAGTAGCTAAAGGGGGACGCAAAGCGTCCCCCTTTTTTGTAAAGATGCGAGGCAGATGATGACTATTAAAGTTTTACACCTCTCCGATATTCATCTTGGTAGTACTACTCATGGCAAAATCAATCCTCAAACTGGACTAAATACTCGCCTAGAAGACTTTGTGGCGGCGTTGACGATCTGTATCGATCGCGCAATTAACGAACCTGCCGATATTGTGCTATTTGGTGGTGATGCTTTTCCTGATGCTACGCCGCCGCCACTAGTGCAACAGGCTTTTGCCAAGCAATTTCGCCGCCTCGCTGATGCGGGGATTCCCACGGTGTTATTAGTGGGAAATCATGACCAACATTCGCAGGGAGTTGGCGGCGCAAGTTTGGCGATTTATCGCAGCCTTGCCGTGCCGAACTTCACCGTGGGCGACACGATCGCAACTCATCGTATTTCCACAGGCGCAGGGGATATTCAGATTATTACTTTGCCTTGGATTACGCGATCGACTTTGCTGACTAAAGCTGAAACCGAAGGCTTCTCGATGACCGAAGTTAGCCAATTTCTCATTGAGCGATTAAAGGTCGTAATCGAAGGTGAAATCCGCCAACTCGATCCCCAATTACCAACGATTATGTTGGCTCATGTGATGGTGGATACAGCCACCTATGGCGCAGAGAGATTTTTAGCGGCTGGCAAAGGTTTCACAATTCCATTATCGATGTTAACCCGTGAAGCCTTTGACTATGTGGCGCTGGGTCATGTGCATCGCCATCAGATTTTGGCGACACAGCCGATGGTGGTCTACCCAGGCAGTATTGAGCGCGTAGACTTTGGCGAAGAGAATGAATCAAAGGGATATTGCTGGCTGGAAGTTGAGAAGGGGAATGTGAAGTTTGATTTTTGTCCAATTCCCACCCGTGCTTTTCGGACGATGGAAGTGGATGTGACCCAATCCGATGATCCGCAAGCGAAGTTACTGAAAGCGATCGCAAAAGGAAAAATCGATCAGGCGATCGCAAGATTAATTTACAAAGTTAGGGCTGAGCAATTAGCCCTAATCGACGATCGCATACTACATGAAGCAATGGCGATCGCCCATAATTATGCATTGATCCCTGAAGTAGTCAGCCAAAATCCGCGTAGCAGAATGCCAGAACTTAGCACTGCCGAAGCGCTCGACCCAATGACTGCTCTCAAGACCTATCTCAGCACTCGCGAAGACTTAAAAAATCTTGAACCTGAGATGCTACTTGCGGCGCAAGAATTACTAAGTGAGATTGGCTTAGGAATGGATGAAATTGATCCATCAGCATCAGTGCAGTCCGATCAATTGGTGATAAGTTTCGGCTAGTTGAGTTTGCAATGATTCTAGTGAGACGTGGCGTAACGAGGCAGTGCGATCGTAAATTTGCTCGATACTAATATCAGTGCGATCGTCTGTTTCTAAAAGAAATCTGCCATTCGGTATTATCGCGATCGCATTTAGGATCGGACTGCGATCGCTTAAAATTATGGCTCCAAAAGAGAAATAAAAATTATGCTTAAGAAGTTGTTGAAAGACTTCTTCTTTTTTATGGAAACCATGAATAATCCAAGGAACCGTAGATTTAGTGTTTTTCTTAAGAGCGATTAACTCCGAAAATGCTCTCACACAATGAATTACAAGCGGTTTTTGTAATACTTCAGCAAGTTCTATATGTCTTTTAAAAATAGAAATTTGTGTTTCTAAAGGCAAATCAATATTTCGATCTAATCCACATTCACCGATCGCCACAACATTGGACAATTTCGCTAAATCCACAAGATTTTGCCACGATGAGTTGTGGATAAACCAAGGATGCAAACCCAGACTACAAATATTTGGTAGCTCCTCTGCTTGCAATTCTGGCGTGACATGTAGAGTTTGCAGATTGATTAGATCTGGGGAGTTGCGATCGCAATGCGTATGGAAATCAATAAACAT
>JAYUSC010000413.1:0-3616 GCA_043755885.1 Pseudanabaena sp.
CGACGAATCGTTCTGCTACCTCGTCACCGGGAGCGGCGGTGCCGAGGGTGACGACGAGGAGCGCGCCCAGGGCAACGCCCGTCTGGAGGCGCTGGTGCGCACCGAGGACGGCTTCGAGGCTAGCCTAAAGGCTCCTGTATTATAGCCAAGCTGGTTGATTAACTAATTGATGGAGACAAATGCAGAACAGAGTACCTGTAAAAATCCCGATCGCAAATATCATCAACGGGGCAACGCGGGGCTTAGCAGTTACCGCGATTAGAGGCTATCAAAAATTTATTTCACCTCATAAAGGCTTTTCTTGCGCGCATCGCGTACTGTATGGCTGCGAGTCCTGTTCGCAATATTTTAAGCAGGTGATTGCGGAAGAAGGGCTATTGACTGCGATCGCAAATGCGAAGGGGCGATTTCAGGAATGTCGAGAAGCTAATGAGATTTTAAAGAAGCGTAGAGGAACATGTCAGGCGCGTCGCCAGTATTACGCGAGTCGGTTACCCGTCACAACCGCAACCGTGGAATCAAATCCTGATGTGGCTGAAGAGCCTGAAGATAATGGTGAACCAAGTAAACAGAAACTTGGTGGCTCACAATGGGGACGTAAGCAGCAAAAACAAGCCAATAATAACAACAATAATGGCGGGGGGAATAATAACTGCGATCGCTGTGATTATGTGGATTGTTCTGACTGTGGCTATGCACTTGATGTATTACCCAATAATTGTGACCGCGATCGCAATTGTCCTGATTTAAGTTGTCCTGATTTAAGCTGTGGTAATGCTGACTGTTTATCAGGAATGGATTGCAGTGGGCTAGACTGTGGGGGGCTAGATTGTTCTGGCTGTGGTGATTGTGGTAGTTGTGGTTAAGCGAATATTTTAAGAACTCTATGATCGAACATGATGTATTAATTATTGGTGGTGGATTAGCTGGCTCTAGAGCCGCATTATCGATTGCCCAAAACTATCCCAATCTCAGTGTCGGACTTGTTTCTAAGGTGCATCCGATCCGATCGCATTCCGTCGCTGCACAGGGAGGAATCGCCGCCTCACTCAAAAATGTTGGTGATGATGACTGGCTCACCCATGCCTTTGATACAGTCAAAGGCTCCGATTATCTTGCCGATCAAAATGCTGTTCAAGTTTTGACAGAATCTGCTCCCGAAGTAATTATTGACTTAGAACATTTAGGGGTTTTATTTTCACGGGCTGAAAATGGCAAGATATCGCAAAGAGCCTTTGGCGGGCATACCAATAGCCGTGCTTGCTATGCGGCGGACAAAACTGGGCACGCAATTTTGCACGAATTAGTAATGAATCTGCGGCGATTGGGTGGCAAGATTTATGAAGAATGGTATGTCATGCAGTTGATCGATGAAGCTGGCACAAATGGAACGGAAGTAAAGGGATTTGTGGCTTATTGTTTGGAAACTTCGCAGATAGAAGTATTTCGAGCGAAAGCAGTATTGATGGCGACAGGCGGCTATGGTCGAGTCTTTAATACGACTTCCAATGATTTTGCGTCAACAGGGGATGGTTTATGCTTGACCGCAAATATTGGTTTGCCGCTGCAAGACATGGAATTTGTGCAATTCCATCCCACAGGTTTATATCCTGCGGGAGTATTGATTTCTGAAGCAGTGCGCGGTGAAGGAGCTTACTTAATTAATGATTTAGGCGATCGATTTATGGCAAATTATCCGATTAGCAAAAATCGGATGGAACTCTCACCGCGTGATATTACCTCACGCAACATTGCTTGTGAAATCATGGCAGGACGGGGCATTAATGGCGGTAATTATGTGCATTTGGATGTACGCCATTTGGGTCGCGAGAAAATCTTAAGTCGGATTCCTTTTGCTCGTGAAGAGGGTTTGCGCCTCGCAGGGGTGGACTGTATCGATCATCCTTTGCCTGTGCGTCCGACTGCACATTACTCGATGGGTGGCATTCCTACAAATATTGATTGTCAAGTAATTGGTAAGGATAGCCATGCGATCGCAGGTTTTTTTGCAGCAGGTGAATGTGCTTGCCTGTCGGTACATGGCGCAAATCGGTTGGGCGCAAATTCGTTATTAGAATGTGTGGTTTTTGGTAAACGTGCTGGCGAAAAACTGGGTGCTTATGTTCGCGATCGCAATATGCCCAAACTTGATCCAAGTCCATATCTTGTCGATGCGGAAGCTAAGCTCAAAGGGCTTTTATCAAAACAAGGTAACTCGCGTATTGCTGATATTCGCCAACAATTGCAAGACACGATGACCGAGCATTGCGGCATTTTTCGCGATGATCAACGTTTAAAAGATGGCTTAGCAAAACTGCAAACTATTCGCGATCGCTATGACCATGATTTATTAGTAGACGATCGCAGTTCTGTATTTAATATGGAGATGATGCAGGCGATCGAACTAAAAAGCTTGCTTACTGTGGGCGAGATCATCATGTCCAGTGCCTTGTCACGCCAAGAAAGTCGTGGCGCACATTCTCGCGAAGATTACCCCCAACGGGATGATGCAAATTATCTAAAACATACTCTCGGATATCTCGAAAGTGGTAAGGTAAAGACTAGCGATCGTCCAGTCGATATGAGCTTACAACTGCTTGATCGCGATCGGTTCACGCCTCAAGAACGAAAATATTAGTATTTATTAAAGCTGGGCTTGACTTGATAAATCTGTAAATTGTGCAACTTTACGAGTAAAAGTGATTGTGGCAAAAGACGAATTTATAAAACTGCTTAATCAAGGCGTAAATATCTGGAATCAATGGAGAGAGTCCGCTCCTGACATGCGTGGCGTTGATCTTAGTGAAATTCAGCTAGATGGTCTCGATCTCACAGGGATCGACCTGAGTATGGTTAATTTGCGTGGTGCAAAGTTACATAACATCAATCTGTCGTCGGCTAACTTGCGCGGTGCAGACTTGAGTATGGCAAATCTAAGAGGTATAGCACTTAAGGGAGCAAACCTAAGTGCAGCCCACCTGAGTATGGTTTGCCTGAGTGAAGCCGATCTTAGCCAAGCAAATCTAAGTGGGGCAGATTTGCGCGGCTCAAATCTGCGTTTAGCTAAACTTGATCTCGCTGATCTATCAGGAACTAAGCTGAATATGTCGAGCTTAAGTGGATCGAGCATGATTGGCGCAATTCTGATTGGCGCAAATTTAAGCCGTGCTGAGTTAAGGGAAGCAAATCTTGCGGGAACCGATTTTAGTCGGGCTAATTTGAGTGAGGCTGATCTGTCTCACAGTAATCTCAATGTCTCAACTTTGGTAGGTACAGATTTGATCGGTGCGACTCTGGTGGATATCGATCTGAGTGAGTCAAATTTGACGCGAGCCAATTTAATCGGCGCAAATCTCTATCGAGCTAATCTCTGTGGATGTGATCTGATCGGAGCCGATCTGCGCGGGGCAAATTGTAATGAAGCTTATTTTATTGGAGCCGATTTAAGTCGCGCCGATCTCAATCGGGCTGAGTTTACTAGCGCTAATCTTAGCAAAGCTAATCTTAGTGGCGCAAATACTGAAACTACTGATTTTGAAGGCGCGATTTTGCCAGATGTTTGGTAGCTGACTTGGTAAATTTAATAAAACCCAAGATTGGTTCGGCGGGCTTCGCC
>JAYUSC010000414.1:0-8609 GCA_043755885.1 Pseudanabaena sp.
GAACAGGTTTATGAGTGGCGTAGATCCTACAGCGTCCGACCACCAGGCGGCGAAAGTTTAGAAGATACGCAAAAGCGAGTGAATGCTTATTTCAGGAGCCGTATTCTGCCCCATCTGCTCCAAGGCGACAACGTTCTGATTACGGCCCATGGAAATTCTCTAAGATCGATCATGATGATGTTAGATCGCCTCAGTCCATCGGAAGTGACAGCGTTAGAGCTGGCAACAGGTATACCGATCGCCTATGAACTTGATATCTCTGGAGAAGTAATAAGCAAAAAAATCCTGAACGATTAGCGATCGCTAAAGCCTAGTGACCGCCGCCATTTATTTCATCGCAAATTGTTCTACGCCAACTAGTTGGGCAACTCGAAAAGCAGAAGTAACCGCTCCTTCATGTAATCCATCGCCAAGGTAAGATCCTGCATGATAGGTATTATTCTCACCATTAGTTGCTACCACTTCATCGCGACACTTAAAAGATTCGGTGGTATATAGTGGCGTGTGATGCTTTTGGATGTGAATAATGCGATCGCGAGCAATTATCTCTTCGAGTTGGTAAGATAGAAAATATTTTTGTGGTGATACGATACCGCAAAGCTGATTTAGATAGCTATTATAGCCCCAGCGAGTATCGGTTTGGAAAAAGTCAAATTCTGAGGGCTGTCTGATCCCATAGCGATCGTACATAGAACTATCCTCATGAACAATGCTATTCACATAATTGGCTCTCCAAGCTGAAAAACGTTTGACTTCCGATTCGGTTGGATCAGCTAATAGTGACAGCACTTGGTCAGGTGGTGTCGCAAATACGACCTTATCAAATTCTTGGACTTTGTGCTGCGATCGCACAATTTTGACAGTATTTGGACTTCTAAAAATATGGTCAATCTCTTCATTGAGAACAACTTCGCCTTTAAATCTTGCTAAGATTTTTTCAATATAGGAATACACGCCGCCCTTAACCCTGAGCCATTTGACCGCAACATCATCTCGCAGAACTGGCATCGCTAATTCTGCGGGAAAGTCGTCAATCACTTCCATCGGCATCGAGTAGCTATACATGACTAGTAACTTTAGCCAAGTATTGCGATCGCAAGAGAGTTTCAAGTATTGCGACAGCGGGTGATTGTCGAACTCTTTTACACCTGCAAATCTAATCCTGAGCCACAACCCCACGGAACGGGCATAGAGCGTATCAAGATGAAAATACTCGATCAGGCGATGGATACCCGTGAAATTCTTACGGATTGCGACTCTCGATAGATAGTGACTACCATTGTTAAAAAACATGGCTGAGCCGATATCAACTGGTTCGAGTTCCACATCCAACTCTTCCATAAGTTGCATAAAGTTATGAAACACCGATGGAAACTCGATGACTCCACATTCTAGACTTTCCTTACAATCGGATTGGTTCGGCTGGACATTTTGATTCAATGTCCGAATATGTCCACCTAAACTAGACTGTCGTTCAAATACAGTGACTTGATGTCCCTGCTTATCGAGTAGGTAGGCTGTGACCATGCCACTAGCGCCGCCGCCAATTATTGCGATTTTCATAGTAGAATTCTCAATTTATAAATATAAAATAGATGTCGAACCCAAAATTCAGTTAAAACCGATGTTACGTGGAAGTTTCTAAAAACCTCACCCCCTAGCCCCTCTCCTTGCAAAGGAGAGAAGAATAAGAAAAATCTCTGGCTCCCCTTCTCCTTTCAAGGAGAAGGGGTTGGGGGATGTGGTGCATTTTTCTTTCCACGTAACATGAGTTAAAAGTTTTGCAAAGCAAAACTTTTAACTGGATTTTGGGATTTCGCCTAAAATTACATCGCCTGACAGTCTTTGATATAGCAATGCACCTGTCCAAATCGTGGGTGCAAAGCCAGGATAGCCAGATGAAGCATTACAAAAATAGAAATGATGGAGCGAAGTTTCGTGATTCAATCGCCCCAGTCCCATATTGCGCGGGGTTAAGCTAGAGCCATAGGAATTACCGTTAGGACACCAGCAAAAACGCTCGTTTGTGGTCGGGCTACCCGTAATATGAAAAACCATATGCTTTCTAAAATTCGGTACATATTTTTCCTCCACAACATCTAAAATAGAGTCAAGAATCTCCTGTTTTTTGTGGTTATAGACTTTGCGATCGCATTCCTGTAATTGCTTAAAATATTCATAATTGGCTACAGTCAGAAATTCCACAATCTGGCAATCCTCTGGGCAGTCTGAGCTTGCATCTGTAAGTAATGTGGGTGTAGTAATTGCAAAACTGGGATTAGAGAAATCATGGCGATCGTACATTTGGGCGAAAGCTTCATTGAGATTGTCATGCCCTGTATGGAAGAGATTCCACTTTCCAAATCCATAGTCTCTCAGGTCAATATCTTTGACGACACAATAAGCCATGTAGTTAGATGCCGAATATGTATAATCGAGTTTTCGGCGCACCGTTTTCGAGAATTGGGATTCGCCGATCATCTTGGCGGCTTTTTTAGGATCGATATTGCAAATCACCGTCTCGCCAGTAAATTCCTCGGTTTGGTGGCTAATAAGATTCATCGCCTGAACTCCTGTAACCGTTCTATCGGTAACGCTAAAATTCTTAACTTCACGGTTAAGCAATACCTGTCCGCCGTGAGATTCGATGACTTTGACCAATGAATTAATCACATGTTCAAAATGCTGCGTTGGATAGAACGCCCCCGCTTGATAGCCTCGGAATAACACTACCCATGCATAGAAAGAGAGTTGATTGGGCGGCAGTAAAAAATCTGGCCATTGCAAAGCTAGTAAGGTTTGAGCAGCTTGGGGAAGTTGAAACTTGTCAAATACATCTTGAAGTGTGCTATTGAGATACTGAACTGTAGAAAATACCTCAAGCGGATGTTTGATTAGTTCTATCGGATTAATTGGCGGCGATAGTTTCTTTAAGCCCTCACCAGTTTTCTTGACTTCGTTGATGAACTGACGAATGCGATCGCTAAATTCTGGAAATAGGCTAGATAGTCGCTGGATTAGCTCTTCTGGCTCTGAGGGAATATCCATCGCATATTCAGGGCTTCGCATATGATCGAAGCCTTGCGGGTCGTAACGCTCAAAGGTGACTTCACGCTCTAAACCAAGTTTTTTAAGTACCCGATTGACAGTTTGTCCTTCGCCGCAATCCCAAACATAGTGAAATTGGGCGTTAAACTTATATTTTTTTGCGATCGTAAACGTATGCCCAAAGCCACCTGCATGTTCGTGAGCTTCGAGGATTTGCACAGTTTTGCCAGAGTTTGCCATTAGCGCACCAAAGGTCAGTGCTGATAAGCCACTGCCAACGATCAAGTAATCGGTTTTCATATTGAGCGAACCTGAACTTATGGCATTACTCTGACAGGTAGTTGTTTTATTTTCTGAATGAGTTGTTTGATTACGACACAAAACGCAATCTGCTTTTTTGGGACATTATTAAATCGCAAGCCCATTAGGTGTTCTTCTTACAAATAGCGATCGCTATTTGTAATTGAAATTCTTTAGTGCTACATAGACTATAAAATTGTACTGATGTTAAGTAATGAGTGTGTGGTTATGGCTCTCAAAAATTTTCAGGCTGAAATTTCTCGTTTAGTGGTTGAAGCTGAGCAAATGCAGCGATCGCCACGAGAGGGTAAACCCGAAGAAGCAACCAAAAGCCGTTTATTAGAGCCTTTGCTAATTGCTTTGGGCTATACGCCTGAATGCCGCACGCCAGAGGGGAAAATTAAAAGTTTAATTCGGACTACGACTTGGGTTGATTATTTATTAAAACCTGAAGCTAGCGCTAGACCTGTGCTGATGTTTGAGGCGAAGAGTCTTTGGGATAGGGATATTTGGGAGACTAATAAGCAACAAGTTTTAGATTATTTGCGCGATTATAGTTTAGATATTGCCAATGAACAGCCTGTGTTATGGATAGTTTTATCAAATTTTCGCGAATGGTATGTGTTGCGGTTACAGGATAAGAAACCATTCTGGCAGTTTAAGATTGAAGATTTACAAAATGATTCTGAATTAGTCGATCGCCTTTATAGTTGCTTAGCTAGGGAAAATTTACAAGGCGATCGCCTATCAGCCTATTACACTGAGAATACGAGAGAAGGTTTAGGGGCAAGATTTCTGGCGGATTTGAAAATTTGGCGAGCGATTCTAGCAAATGGAATTAAAGCTTCGCAGCCTGAACTGAGTTTAGATATGATTAGAGAAGCATCACAGGTAATTCTCAATCGTTTTTTGTTGATTCGCTTATTAGAAGCTTTTAGTTCGGAGATGCCCTATAACTATTTAGGAAGACTTTATTATAATTGGCAACAAACTTTTTATGATCTACCTTTTATCGAACAATTGCGTAATGGTTTTCGGAATACTTGGGCGGGATATAATACGGAACTTTTTAATGAGTCTTGGGTGGATGAGTTAGATATTGAGAGTGAATATTTAGAGCCGCTAATCATCGTTAATGCAGTGCCAAGAGAAGGTATTCTCTATAGTATTACGGCAACTCTGACAGAATATCGCTCGATTTATAACTATGACTTTACGACTTTAACTCAAGATATTTTAGGAACTGCTTATGAGCAGTTTTTGGCGCATCAACTGATTGAAGATGGTGATGGGGTAAGGATTCTTGAAAATCAGCAAACTCGCAAGCGAGAAGGAGTTTTCTATACACCTGAATATATTGTGCGGCGGATTGTTTATCAAACTTTACAGCCTTTAGTTGAACCAAAGATTGATCAGGCGATCGCCTTACTACAAGCTCACGATTTTACAGAAGCTCATG
Source organism: Pseudanabaena sp. (assembly GCA_043755885.1). Classification (GTDB taxonomy): domain Bacteria; phylum Cyanobacteriota; class Cyanobacteriia; order Pseudanabaenales; family Pseudanabaenaceae; genus Pseudanabaena. The sequence goes on from JAYUSC010000414.1 coordinate 4,808, forward strand.
CAGTTGCAAGTTCAGTTTTAGAAATTACAGTTTGTGATCCTGCTTGTGGTTCTGGTTCATTTTTATTAGGAGCTTTTGACTATTTATTAGATGAGTTAAAGCGTTATAACAAAGCTTGTGAAAATCCTAATTTAACTTCAGGTAATGGCGATATATTTAGTCATGCTTCAGCCGAATCAATCAAGAACTTAGAAGAAAGTATTGTTGTAAAAATGCTGCATGGAGTTGATCTCGATCCGCAAGCTGTGCTTTTAGCAAAATTATCATTATGGACAAGGTTACTTCGCGCTCGTCCTAACGTTTATGGCAAACGCAAAACACTTAATTCGAGATTACCAGCTTTAACTTTAAATATTCGAGTTGGCAATAGTTTGATTCATTCTCCTGCAAATTTAGAGCCTGTATCGAAGCAGTTAGCAAGAGCTGCTGATCTAGCGATCGCGGCTAGAAATGTAACTATGTCAGAACGCGATCGCGCCAAATCGGTAACAAATTTAGAGTGTTGTATTGCCGAGATTAATCAACAAGTTAATCCAGTATTGACATCTTTTTTTGCTAATGATGAGAGTTTAAGTGAAGCGATTAAGTCAATCAAAAATCGAGAAGCAAGTGAGAAAGAAATTAGCACTATTCGCGAGTATCTTACGTCAGAATCTTCGAGAATATTACAGGATTGGACAGTTACTGAAATTGAACGATTGAAATCAGCATTAATGTTAATTCCTACAGCTTTAGAAGATGTGATTATTAAGCGTCCTTTCAACTGGCAAGTGGAATTCCCTCATATTTTCGATCCTCGTCTACCAGCAGATCAAAGCGGATTTGCGGCAATTATTGGGAATCCACCCTATTTCAGTGTTGATGCTACGTTTGGTAGAGGTGCATCAGAATTGTTATGGTTGAAGACAATTTATGCAGATATTTACACTGATAAAACTGATATTTTATTTTACTTTTTACGTTGGAGTTATGAACTGCTCAAGCAATCTGGAACTTTGAGTTTTATTATTTCACGCGCTTTTATTCAGGGTGATAAGTCAAAAAATTTACGCGAATTTCTAAGTCAGCATACAAAAATTACCTATCTTCTCGATTTCTTAGGTCATAAAGTTTTTAATGCTGGAATTGCTACCTGTATTATCCAATACCAAAAAGCAATTCCTAATACTGAAAGTAATTTTACGACTGATTACGTTCTAGACTTTGACAAAGCTAAATCTGCAATTCCTAAAAAGTTAGAACTATCTATTCACAATGGTTTTGCTAAAGTTGAGGTCAATCAAGAAAATTTAAAATCCGATAGATGGGAAATTTCTCCTTATAGTCATATTTTTAGTGAAATTGATCTAAGGGGAACAAGAATAAGAGAAACAAACCATGTCAAATATATGGAGGGGATTACTACAGGCAAAGATTCTGTTTTCGAGGGTAGCTTTACACGCAAATTTCCAAAAAATTTCTTGTGTTCAAGAGTATCGATTTCTTCAATTCAGGCTTTTGGCCATAAACCATCTGAAACACAGTTGATTTATTATACTCACGGCACAAAATGGAATGATATTCCTACAGCATTGAAAAAATATCTTGAGTCAAAAAGACAAGACTTAGAAAGTAGAGATGTTTTTAAGAATAGAACAAGTAGTTATGAATGGTTTCAATTGCATAGACCTAGAAACGGTTTGCTTGCACCAAAAATCTTTTTCCCACGACGCGCAAATGCTAATAAATTTGCTGTTGATGACGATGGATCATTAGGATTTAAAAGTGATGTCGCTGGCTTTGTAAAATCCGAAAATACTACTGTAGATACCCTTTATTATATTTGTGCCTTACTCAATTCTAAAGTTCTAGAATTTCGTTACAGAGCTTTGGGCGGCATCGGCAAACTGACAGGGAAAGGAATGTTTGAATATTTCGAGAATCAAGTTGGTGATTTACCAATTCCTGTATTTGAGAATCCAGAAAGTAATCCAGACTTTCAAGAACTAGCTGAACTTGGCAAAGAAGCCCATCAAATTTGGCGCGATCGCTACTCAATCATCACCACCTATCAAGCCAAATCTTCAGCCATAACCTCCACCGAAGTCACCGCCACTCATTACCACAGCATCACAGGTGACTACGGCGCAGATGTCGAATATGCTAGCCCTAACCCCAACCGCGAAGGGCATTTGCTCTCACTAAAAATCGAGCCAACCATTGATGGTTATCGCCTCTGGGGAGAAATCACGGAAGAAGAAGACTGGCGCGAAGGCGATCGCGAATGGGTAGAACTTGTAAGCGTAAAAATCCGCAATAACTTTTTACGCCGCTATTTACTCGCCCGTTTAATTTATCTCATCGAATTCGATCCAGATTTTCGCCGCAAGCAAAAGTTAACCCGCGATATCAGCAATCTAGTCACATCAGCTTTTGACTCATTGAAGATGTATTACTTTGATCGTGATCGCATTAGTAACTTGCGAGTACTCGAAGTAATCGAGCAACGAGTTCAACAAGAAGCAGGGCGATCGGACTTAGAGAATATTTTGCTGCGGCAAGCCGAGATTCAGTTGCAAATCGATCAAATTGCTTATAGATTGTATGGAGTAATGGAATATCAAGAAGTGATAGAGCAAGCGCTAAAAGTTGTTCTTTAAAACCAATAACCCTAACGACTGATCAGGCGATCGCACTCCATCCTTGACCTCGTTCAGTGCGATTGCCCGCCTCAGCATCTCACCTATTCAATTTGTGAATTGGTATTAGCTATAGCCATATTTTTTGATAAACCAAGTTTTTACAAATTGAGTTAATACGCAATAACAAGTGAGGATGCCAGCCAACCAGACAAAGTAAATGGCTGGTAAAGGCACAAAACCTAAACCTGAGGCGATCGGCGAAAAGGGTAAATATATGCCCACGCCCATGACTGTAGCGGTAATCAGCAGCATTGGCAAAGAAGCCCGACTCTGGAAAAAAGGAATTTTAGCCGTACGAATAACATGGACAATTAGCGTTTGCGTCATCAGACTTTCTACAAACCAACCTGTTTGAAACAGAGCTTGATTGTCTCTAGTTGTTGCTCCAAATACAAACCACATCAAGGCGTAGGTAGCATAGTCAAAAATAGAGCTAATCGGACCAATGAAGATCATAAAGCGCTGGATATTATCGATGTTCCATTGCGGGGGCTTAGCTAGGTCTTGGCGATCGACATCATCAAAGGGAATTCCCGTTTGCGAAAAATCATAGAGAAGATTATTGATTAATATCTGTACAGGCTGCATCGGCAAAAATGGCAGTAACGCACTCGCGCCCAAGACACTAAACATATTCCCAAAGTTAGAGCTAGTCCCCATTCGGATATATTTGATAATATTTGCAAAGGTTCTGCGACCTTCAGTTATACCAGATTCTAGAATCAACAAGTTTTTCTCTAATAGAATGATATCTGCTGACTCTTTGGCAATATCGACAGCCGTATCAACTGAGATGCCGATATCGGCTTCTCGCAGAGCCGCCGCATCATTAATACCATCGCCCATATATCCGATAATATTTCCTTTTTGGCGCAACACCTGAATGACCTTGGCTTTTTGAGTAGGCGAAAATTTCGCAAAGATAGTTGTGGTTAACGCAACTTCAGCTAATTTATCATCGGTTAAATCTTCAATATCGCTTCCTAACAAGACATTTTGGACAGGCAAACCGACATCTTTACAGATTTTGCGAGTGATTATTTCATTGTCTCCAGTTAAAATTTTGACATCGACACCATTACGCTTCAGGGCTTTAATCGCTTCAGCCGCAGAGTCTTTGG
>JAYUSC010000415.1:0-8602 GCA_043755885.1 Pseudanabaena sp.
CGCGGCGAAGCCGCGCAACCCTGATTATTCACTGGGAAGGGAGTAACATAGACCTTGGACTAATTGTCCCTTGCAATCATCTTTGGTTATCTTTAATCTTGTTTAAGAAAATCATGTAACCTTGTTGACAATGGCAAATAACCTGCTCAATAAACTTTAGCCATTCGCCGTATGATTAATTGTCGCAAATGCTTCATTTTCGCGATCGCATAATTTCATGATCTTCATTGTTAGGTAAAAGCTTCAAAATGCAATCACTCATCTGGGTGAAGTCAGATATCAAAACTAGCAGACCTAGGTCAATTTTTGTGATTAGGGAACTTGTTAGCCTAAATTCTCGACCTTAAACCTATAGAAAGTTTAGGCTTTGGTAAAGTGATGTTGTGCTGAAGCTAGTCATAACAAACTAGGAATAACTGGGATAATTACCACCATGACTTCAACTAAGACTCAAATTAAATTCAGCATCAAAAACGCGATCGCACTCAGCACGATCTGTATAGCCACTGTTGCTAGTTCGACGATCATTGGATCTTCTGCTTTTGCCCAATATGGCTTAGGGCTACCAAAATCGGCAGGTTCGGGCGGCGCGACTAGAAGCATCGATTCTTTGCCTCAGGTTACGATTCTTGTACCTGGTGATGGGGCAAGAACCTTAGCATCTCGTCCGACATTTTACTGGTACATTGCTCCTCAAGATATTGCCGCAACTACATCAACTTCGCCAACAACAGTTCCTCAAGTTAATGATGGCTCCTTTAAAGTGACTTTCTTTTTGCGTGATGGCAATGAAAGAGCTTCAAAATCGATCTTTCAGGCTGAAGGTAAAGCCCAAGGTGCAGGACTGTATAAATTTACTTTGCCCGAAAATGCGCCTGAGCTAAAAAAAGGCAAAGTTCAGCGTTGGCAAGTTCGTTGGGAAGGTACTAGTGGTAGTACAGTGCAAGTTGATGTTAACGCGCTGATCCGTCGCGATGAAGATCCTGCGATCGTCAAAGCGATCGCCTCTGCCAAAAACGATCTAGAAAAAGCAAGAATCTATGCCAAAAATGCTTACTGGTATGATGCGATCGATGCCTATACCAGTTGGATATCCCAAAATCCTAAGGACAATGTAGCGAGTTCTGAGCGCAATAATTTATTAAAGGTAGGATTGCCAAATAATCTAGCTTTTATAAATGTAAAGGAAGATGAGAATGGGCGTAAAACCGAAGAGTTCGTTCCAGCTAGGTTTGCTAACTTTCTGACCACACTAGATAAAAGCAAGAGTGCCTTATCTATAGCATTAGAGTCTAAAAAAATTAACAAGATTAGAGCCTTTTAATTTTTTTAATTTTTTTCACAACCCAAAAAAATAAAAAGTGTTGCAAAGTAACAATTTTTATTTTTTTGGGTCGGGTTTGAGCGCAAAGCGCTGTATGAGACTGATTTTGGTGTCACTTAGGATTGCCATATCAACAAAGTGAGTCAAAATGATATGATGTGCCAAAATCTTACTGTTTAAGTTAAGTAACGCTTAAGCAATATTCAATGTTGTTAAGATCGTTAAGGCAAATCTATGGCAGATAACTCAGGTAATTTTTGGGGAGGCTTTCTCTTCGGTGCTGCTGTCGGCGGAGTGGTTGGTGCATTGGTCGCGATTAAGCTCAGTGAACCAGAGTCTGAGTTAATTGAGCAGCCATCTGGTCGCGATCGCCTAACTGATAAACCTCAAACCTCCAATGAATTTGCGCGTCGCAATCTCGAAAAGAAAATCGCCCAACTTAACGCTGCGATCGATTCAGTTAGCCAAGAATTAGCTACGGCTGAAGGAAAAAATGGTAGCAAACAAACATCTGTTGAATCATTACGAGATCTGAGCGTTGATGATAAGTAATGATAAAATCCTGATTTCTGCTGTATTCAGTAGAATAGTGGCATCTATAATTATTCTAATTGTTCTATAACCTCACAACCTACTATGGCAGTCATTCTTGGTACAGTCAGCTCGTTTATCACGATCTATTTGGGTTTGCTATTTATTCGGGTCTTGTTGACTTGGTTCCCAAATATTGAGTGGTACAACCAACCATTTGCGGCTCTTTCTCAGATCACCGATCCTTATCTCAATATATTTCGTTCGATCATCCCCCCTCTAGGTGGCATGGATTTATCGCCGATGCTTGCTTTCCTTGCGCTTAGTTTTTTGCAACGCGCTCTGGCTCCATTGGCTGCAAGCGCGAGTATGGGCTTTTAAGGTAAGCTTATTTCTAATTACGAATTACGCGGCGTTCACGTTAGGAAATATACATGACGGGTTTGTTAGATTTGAGCGGGAAGACTGCTCTTGTGACTGGGATTGCCAACAATCGTTCGATCGCATGGGGAATTGCCCAAAAGTTACATCAGGCTGGAGCTAAGCTTGGGATTACTTATTTGCCAGACGATCGCGATCGCAACAAAGGTAAAGTTGCGGAGTTGACCGATTCCTTGACACCAGACTTTTTGTTGCCATGCAATGTTCAGGATGATGCCCAAGTAGACTCACTATTTGCCTCGGTTGCCGAGAAATGGGGAAAAATTGATGTTTTGGTGCATTGTCTGGCATTTGCCAACAAAGAAGATTTATCTGGTAACTTTACGGATATTTCTCGCTCAGGCTTTCAACTTGCCCTTGATGTGAGTGCTTACTCGCTGATCCATTTATGTCGTGCCGCCAGACCGTTGTTAAAAGATGGTGGTAGCGTCATTACCCTCACCTATATCGGTGGGGCAAAGGTCGTACCTAACTATAATGTCATGGGGATCGCTAAGGCGGCTCTGGAAATGAATGTGCGTTACCTCGCTTCCGATATGGGACCCGATAATATTCGGATCAATGCCATTTCTGCGGGACCAATTCGCACCCTTGCTTCGGCTGCGATCGGTGACTTCCATAAAATGTTGCACCATTACGAAGAAACCGCGCCTTTACGTCGCTTAGTTACTCCCGATGATGTGGGTAATGTGGCAACTTTCTTGGGTAGCGATCTGTCAAGTGCCGTAACTGGGCAAATTATCTATGTGGATGCTGGTTACGAAGTGATGGGTGCTTAATAAACACTCTTAACTTTTGCGATCGCTAAAACTCTTGCTCACAAGATCAGTCTTTTAAAAAATTCCCATGCAAACGGATATCTTCAAAGAGCTATTTCCACTATTCGATGCTGCGAGTGTCGAAACTTTGGAGTGGCTCCTCGCGGAAGCAGTAGAACGTGACTATCCTCCTGGGCGAGCCGTGCTAATGGAGGATGCTTGGGGCAATGCTGTATATTTCATTCTTTCTGGCTGGCTAAAAGTTAGATTTTTGAGAAGTCAGGATGCCACAACTCTCGCTATACTTGGTAATGGTGACTTTTTTGGGGAAATGGCGATTCTCGACGAATCGCCACGATCTACGGATGTGGTTGCTTTTACTCCAGTAAGGGTTCTGAGCGTTCCTGCTCAAAAGTTTATCCAGTTTTTATTTAAAGATCCGCAGTTGCATCACCGCATGTTGCAGTTGATGGTACGAAGGTTACGCAAAACCAATCAGCGCATCCAGTTGCGCCAACAAGTGCCTGCGGTGCGGATTGCCACTATTTTGACGAGTTTGGCAGAGACTTATGGGAGCAAGACGGACGCAGGTATTGATCTTTTTAATATTCCTGTGCAAGATCTTTCTGATCTCTCAGAAGTGAGTCCTGAAGACACGACCAAGGTTTTAGACAAACTGAAAGAAAAGGGTTGGATTGCGATCGATCCTAAACGTCAGGTCATGAGTATTGCCAACGAAAAACAAATGTTGCAACTAGCAACATTTCGCTAAAACCCAAAAGACAAGTGGCGGCGCTTCGCACCGTCACTTGTCTTTTGGGGCTAAAACCAAAACGTTTTGGTTTTAGATGGCGATCGCAAAATAATTGATCCCCAAAATATTGGGGCGGGCGTAGCCCGCCCCAATATTTTTTGGTTTTAGATGGCGATCGCAATTTTTCCTGTCATTGATCCTGTCTCTAATAATTGATGCGCTTTAGCCGTATCTGCAAGAGCAAACACTTCGCTGACATGGATTTTGAGCTTGCCTGAATCAAATAAGGCGGCACATTCACTGAGGATTTTGGCTTGTTGAATTTGCAGGTTGACTTGTCCAAGCAACATTGGCGTGAGCATTAGTTCAAAGCTAAATCTGAGATTGCGGGTACGCGCAACTTTCCAGCTTATATCGGCGGGTGGTTCCAGAATAGTGACAAGATCGCCATATATTTTGACGGCGGGAAAAGTCTGCTCGATCAGGTTGCCGCCCACTGTATCAAAGGCGAGATCTACACCTTCGCCATTTGTCCATGCGATCGCAGTCTCCACAAAATCAGTTTGCTTGTATGCGATCGCTAAATCTGCGCCCAAATCCCTTACAAATCTTGCCTTAGCTTCCGAGCCAACGGTGGTGCAGACTTTTGCGCCTCTAAGTTTGGCTAGCTGAATCGCCACATGACCGACACCGCCTGCTCCTGCATGAATTAACACATTGCGACTGGTTGATTGTAAATTTCCGCGATCGTATAGAGCTTCCCAAGCCGTAATCAACACAAGGGGCGCGGCGGCGGCGGCTTCAAAGCTGAGGGATTTGGGCTTATGCGCCGCAAATTTTTCGTCTATTGTGGTTATCTCAGCATAGTTGCCTTGATGCAAACCTAGCCCACCATTACAAAAATAAACGTGATCCCCCACCTTAAATTTGGTGACCTCTGAGCCGATCGCTTTCACAATTCCTGCACCATCACAACCGAGAATCGATGGCAAGCGATCGGGCTGAAATGTGCCACGGCTACGTAGTTTTATGTCGATGGGATTAAGCCCTGCCGCTTTGAGGCGCACCAAAACCTCAGTCGGAGCTTGAATAGTTGGTTCTGGGATATCAGCAAGTTGCAGCACATCGGGATCGCCTGCTGCGGTCATCAAAATTGCTTTCATTGGTTTTTTCTCCTTAAAACATGAGAGGTGGCGCTTCGCACCACCTCTTATCTGGGTTTATTGTGTGGGCGGAGTTGGTTTGGCGGTAGGACTAGGCGACTGACGGATGGTGTTATTGAGACCAGAACGGGGAGCGTTCTGCACAGAATGCGTTTGCCAATCACCAAAAAATCGATTCAATGCGATAAAACCGAATGCGGCTGCGCCGCTCATGATCACTAATAACACAATGATCGTCGTCCAAGTCTCTACATTCTCAGCGAGGCCATAACGAGTGCGGTAGGGATCAATTTTGCACTGATTATCGCGATCGCGTGCCGTAATGGGGCGACGAAACCGTAATCGATGATCGTCCATCTTTTCTAATAAAATCCAGCCTGCTTGAGACTCTTCAGCGCAGACTTTGTTTAAGATCTTGCGACCACTAAAGCCACCGCTACTAGTACGCAAGATTTTAAATTCCCAGCCCTTAGGCTGATCGCTAGATGTGTTGGACTCATAGCGAGTAAGGTTTTCTTCTTCCACTTCTTCCCGCCGCCTATTACCTTGTTTTGCTCGAAATATTCTGTCGATAATCACGGACTGAATCCCAATATCGAGAATGATCGTACTGATGATGATTGCATTAACGGTCAGCATATGTGCGTGACTAATCCTAATAGCAGCATAGCAGCTTGATAATCAGCAAAAGTATACATGCTCAGGTAGACCATTGCACTCAATATTTTGCCTGAAATCAAATACTTTTCGTTTTTATTTAATGTGAGATATTTAGCGATCGCGATATTATGGTGATTAATAAAAATAAGCTATGAGCTTTTGGCACAACCCTATGAACTCTATTGTCCTAATGGCCGAAGTGCTGACCGATCCAGAACTACGCCGCACTCCTGATAATCAAAGCTCGATCGCTTCATTTCTCGTCCAGTTTGCAGGTGGACGAGCCGAAGATGCACCTTATCGGATCAAGGTTGTAGGCTGGAATAACTTGGCAGATGAAATGGTTGAGAAATATCACAAAGGTGATCAAGTTGTTGTTGAAGGTCGGTTGCGTCTAGATACAGTTGATCGCGGTACTTACAAAGAAAAGCGTACCGAACTGATTGCCCAGCGTGTTCACAGTTTTGGAATTGGCGGTAGTACGGCGAACAATGCCTCTGCTCCACCTGCACGCACAGAGAGAATCGCGAATACTCCTGCTCCTAATGTTGTCCCAATGTCAACATACGTGCCTGTAGCAGCACCCGCAGCCGATGCGCCTGATTATGACGATATTCCATTTTAAAAAAGGTAAGAGCGATCGCTTTGCGATCGCTCTTACCTTTTTTAAAAACCCATAATTACAGAGGCGATCGCATTACATTTCAATTTTTAAGTTCTAAATCTGCTTGCAAAAAATCGACAAATTGCTGGGCAGTACGACCCGACTGACCATTATGGCGAGTAGCCCATTGCAAAGCTCGGAAGTTGAGATCACTATTCAGCAATTCGATACCCACACGCTTTGCGAGGTGATGCACGATTTTGAGATAGATTTCTTGGTCGGCTTGCAGAAATGTTAAGGTTAAGCCAAAGCGATCGCTTAGAGATAACTTCTCCTGCATCGTGTCCCAAGGATTGACTTCTTTGCTGTCGCTAAGATCCCTCAATCTAGGGCGATCGCTAAAATATTCGCGCAATAAATGACGACGATTGGAAGTGGCATAAACCAAAAGATTATTGGGCTGTGAGGAGAGATTTCCTTCTAGAACTACTTTGAGCGCTTTGTAGTCTTCACTTTCTTCTTCAAAGGACAAGTCATCCACAAAAATGATGAATTTTTGTGGAACTTGACGCAGAAGATCGGCAATAATGGGCAGATCTTTAAGATCGTTTTTGGCGACTTCGACTAGACGTAAACCGCGATTGCGATAGGCATACATCAATGACTTGACCATCGAAGATTTGCCTGTGCCGCGACTACCATAGAGCAACGTGTGTAGACCATGATAGCCAGCCAGAAAGGCTTCTGTATTTTTGTACAGAGTCTGTCTTTGCGACTCGTAACCGATTAGATCGCATAGGTGTACCAGATCTGGATGGGCAATCCCCTCCAAATGACCTTTGCCCCAACGAAATGCATCGTAATCGGTAAATATCCCAGTGCCTGAATGTTTGTAATAATTGGCTAAATCTGGCAAGAGTTGCGTCCAGCCATCGGTAGATTGAAATTTGAGAATTAGCGATCGCTTAGTTTCCGAAAGTTTCGATATATCACTTTCTGACAACTGCGAGGTCACAGGGCGATCGCCAAAGGATTCTATACAATCAACGAGCTTATCTCCGCCCCAAACACTAATCTCTTCTAGAACTTGAAGATCATGCTTGACAGCCGCGACCAATGATAGAGACAACGAATTGAATTCTGTAGTTTGCGCTTGCTGACTAAAGGGATTGTCAGAGGTCAAAATTTGCGAAATTATATAGTCGCGCCAGTTATAGCCTGTCGAGGCGATCGCTCGAAACCATTGACCATAGGCAAATAAATAGCTAAGCCGCCGTGAGCTATTTTCATGACCATCTAAAGCGAAGTTGGCAAGGCTATGCAATAACTTCACATAGGCTTCCCATGCTTCTTGCTCTAGAACATTCTGGTAGAGCAGTAAGGAGGCGATCCTCACTTGCTTTGCATAAATCGATTGCCGCGTCTCTTCAAGCATATCTACAATCTAATTAATTTCGCGAGGAATACGATTCACAAATAATCTTTAAACTCTTTCCATGTTATCCCTTGTTGGAGATAGTTAGGCTGATTTGGTTTATAGGGTGCAGCGATTCGATCGATGGTCAAGATCTCAGCGCGATCGCTAATTACTGACACGTCAGGATCAAAAGTGGTTGATCGCATTAAGGAGCTAGAAAAACCTTTGAAAATCATTACTTCATCAAGTTCATCATCGATTTTTAGCTTGACCAGTAACACTTCTTGAGGATGTTTACTACTGTATGTTTCTAGTTGTTGACCTTGATTTACAGGCATATTTCTGATTTACACTTGAGGATATTTTAGAATTAATCCTCGTTCTAAATTAGTTTGTGTTTGATAAAATAATATATTGAATGATGAGCTTTTTCGGATTTTACTACTAAATAGCTATGCATAAGCAACCTTAAAACCCAGAAGCGGAGGTCAACATGTAGGGGCAATTCATGAATTGCCCCTACGATAAAATACGAGTTTTAAGGCATTTTTGTGTAAGTCCTAATTAATTTAAAAGCAAGAGAGCAGATGCGAGTCAAGATTGAGAACGAAGTTCTATTTATTCATCGAGAAGATGTGCCGAAGTATAACAAGCAAGGCTCAATTGTTCGTAATAGCTACTTCTGGGCTTTGCGATCGATCGCAGGGCGCGCTAACTCGCGCCATGACTGGGAATTTGAATCAGAAGTATGGATTGCATTGCAGAGAATGTTAATCTCTTTCGCAGAATCAGGATATCTGCCCACTCGCGAAACTCAGTTAGAGTTTGCACCTGAGACTGAGGAAATCCCCCAATTATTGCGACTAGTTTCCGTAGTTGAGTGAGGCTAAACAGGTAAAGATGGGCGGCGCAACGCGCCGCCCATCTTTGTACTATATTAAAAAAAATCA
>JAYUSC010000416.1:0-1531 GCA_043755885.1 Pseudanabaena sp.
GTACAAAAAAGCTGAACCTTGACAATTAAATCTATGCGGTTCTACTGCATTGTTCTAGATTCCTCAACCGCAGTAGGTAAAAGATTTATAGGAACTAGATTTAGCAGCATTTAACTCAAACAAAAACTTTGTGGCAACACAAACTACCGAGGGGCACTCGGAAAGTTAACGCCTGTGGAGACAACCACCTCTGTTTAGAGCTTTGCAAGGAATTCTAAGTAAGTGGACTCGTTGAATCAGGAATCTCAGTCGCTTCAGCGCTGAGAGTGTCAAAAAATCACTGTCGCTAAGAACTCGAAAACAAAAAACTCGAAATCCGACCGCACTATCTCAAGAACTTAATGGTGCAGAGATTATTTTTACCATATTTTTTGTGATGCTTATTGTGTTTCTCATGGTACCTGTACCAAAAGAGTATTCTGGGCTCATTGGTGGGCTAGGCGGTGGCTTTGGCGGTCTGATCGCCCAAGGTCATCAGTACAAACAGAGTCAGAAAAAAAGATATCCAACAATTGAAGATATCAGACTCAAATATCCCAAGCGCAAACCTGTAGAGATACCCACCGATGGGATTTACGAAGATTTTTCGAGGGAACTGACACCAGTTGAAGCTGAGACAATTGAACTGGAAATAGCTGAAAACTCATAACACTACTTAGGATGGTTTATGGAGATACTGACCTTGCTCACAACCTAATTACAGGCAATTTGTTTAAGGGGCGATCGGCTACTTGGGCATGTGAGAAAGCGATTTCAGACTTAGAACGAGACAGACGATAATTTTGCTACCGTAATCAATTACGACACCAATAAATAACAGGATTAAATTAATGACTGAAAGATGGACAGACGAAAGATTAGACCGATTTGCTGACAAGGTAGATCAGATTGCTGACAAGATTGACCAACAAGGCGAACAGATTACGAAACTTATAGAGGCTTTATATCTTGAATTACCAAACATCAAAGCTGAAATACACAGCATTGGTGAAGAAGCAAGAGAGCAAAGAGAAACTCTCCATACTGAGCTAGTAGAACTTAAAGAATTGGCAAAACAGCAAGCGATCGCTGCACAAATCCAAGCGGAAGCAGCCAAAGCTCAAGCCGAAACAGCAAAAACCCAAGCGGAAAACATTCGATTGATGATTGAAATGGTTAATCGGAGACAGGCTTAAAAAAGCACCTCCAGAATCGTCTATAAGGTGCTTGAAATTAGCTCTAGGTATGTTTCCACCTTCATGTTTTGGGTATAAAATAAAGGCGATCGACGGATGAGATAAAAAGCAATAGCGTTACGCTGTTAGTTAACAGTGTAACGCTATTGCTTTTAGAAGAATATCGTAAATACAGTAAAGGCGATCCCAATATCTGCGATCGCCTTTACTGTTTTGATAAAAGTAATAGCGCTACACTGTTGGTTAATAGTGTAACGCTATTACTTTTTGCGAGAATATCGTTTTTAAATAACAGGGTCTGGAACTTCTACAGGTATAGGATAGACAATATTCAAACCCTTGACAACTCCATTAAG
>JAYUSC010000417.1:0-3600 GCA_043755885.1 Pseudanabaena sp.
GTAGAAGTTCCCGTGCTGATTAGTTTGGTTAATGTTTCTCTGATATTTAAAAAACGTTTCTTTCAGTAAGTAATGTCTAGGATAGATCGCAATGTTAGGAGGCTGAGCATGGCATCATTACACCAACCACTATGGACTTTGACCTTTGAAGAGGTCTATGAATCTTTAGGCACTACTGCCAATGGATTATCCCAAGATGAAGCTCAACAGAGATTAGAAAAATTTGGGGCAAATGAATTACCTGAACCTGTGCAGCGCCCGTTGTGGCTAAGATTTGCCGATCAATTGACGCATTTTATGGCTTTATTGCTGTGGGTAGCAGGGATTCTTGCATTTATTTCGCGTACACCTGAATTGGGCTGGGCGGTTTGGGCTGTGATCTGGATTAATGCCATCTTTAGCTTTTGGCAGGAGTTTCAAGCTGAGAAAGCTCTATCAGCTTTGAAAAAAGTCTTGCCAATGCAGGTGAAAGTGTAACGAGACGGCGAATTAAAGCAAATTCCTGCCAGAGAACTGGTGCGCGGCGATGTTATGCAATTGGAAGAAGGCGATCGCATTTCCGCAGATGCACGGTTGATATCAGCAGAAAGTTTATATCTTGATGTATCCGTGATGACAGGGGAATCCTTACCTGTGGCACGAAGTCCCTACCCTGTACGTCTGCGTGAAGCAGTTTCAGTGCGTGGCGGAAAAACCATGTTGCGTCAAGGAGAACAACCGATACAAGAAAAAGTAAATCCATCGGAAATCGCCAATCTTGTGTTAGCAGGTGCGACTGTAGCCGCAGGTCGCGCTGTCGCCGTGGTCTATGCGACAGGTGCTGAAACTGAGTTTGGACAGGTAGCACATTTAACTACAGAGGTAAAACGCGAACCCAGTACGTTAGAAATCCAAGTGGCGCGGATTGTAAGGCTGATTACAGCGATCGCCCTTGGTATGGGAGCAACGGTATTTGCACTCAGCTACTTGCTGATTGGGATGAATGTGACTGAGAGCTTTATTTTTGCGATCGGGATTATTGTGGCAAATGTCCCTGAAGGTTTATTGCCGACCGTAACCCTAGCTCTAGCCCTCGGTGTAAAGAGAATGGCTCGACGTAATGCTCTTGTACGGAGGCTCTCGGCAGTCGAAACCCTGAGCGCGACTACAGTAATTTGCACTGACAAAACTGGCACATTAACTAAAAATGAAATGACCGTGCGCTATCTCTGGCTACCTACAGAGCCAACGCCATCTGACAATCCAAATCCCCAGCCTGATGACGCTAATGATGTGCTGACAAACAGGCTGATTGAAGTTACAGGTGCTGGTTACGATCCTAGTAGTGGCAAGGTGAAGATTCCTCAAGATTCGCAAATTGCGTGGAAAGCCAAAGTTTTACTAATTGGTTCGGCACTTTGTTCTAATGCTAAATTAGTGCATCTTAATTCTCCAAGTCGCTGGCAAGAAATTGGCGATCCCACCGAAGCGGCGCTCTTGGTTGCCGCAGGAAAAGCAGAACTGAATTTAGAAGATCTTCAAAAGCAATATCCACGCTTACGCGAACTTCCCTTTGACTCGCGCCGATTAATGATGACAGTGGTATTGAATTGGCAAGATTCCGAACTATGGTCAAGTCCATCCCCTAATCTTGCTTTTACGAAAGGCGCACCATTAGAAGTTCTCAAACATTGCCATTGGATTTTGCGCGATGGCAAATCTCAGGAGTTGACCCATGATTATTGGGATGAAGTTGTCAGAGCTAATGATGACTTGGCAAGGCAAGGGTTTCGGGTGTTAGGGCTTGCCGCGCGTCAGGGCGGACAGGAACTGCTCGATCTCAAGGCTCAAGATTTAGAGCAGGATCTCATTTTCATCGGGCTAGTTGCCATGTTCGATCCACCGCGTGAGGAAGTACCAAAGGCGATCGCTCAATGTCATCAAGCAGGGATCAAAGTCACAATGGTGACTGGTGACTATGGACTGACTGCCGAAGCGATCGCTCGTCAGATCGGATTAGTCAGCGAAAAAGTGCGCGTGGTTACGGGTGAAGGCATGGGACATCTCTCGGACGCACAACTCAAGCAGGTGGTGAAATATCGTCATGGCTTAGTATTTGCAAGGATGTCTCCTGAACATAAATTGCGATTGGTGCAAGCGTACAAAGATGTTGGTGAAATCGTGGCGGTAACAGGAGATGGAGTCAATGATGCCCCCGCCTTACGAGCTGCAAATATTGGCATTGCGATGGGACAGAA
Source organism: Pseudanabaena sp. (assembly GCA_043755885.1). Lineage (GTDB taxonomy): Bacteria > Cyanobacteriota > Cyanobacteriia > Pseudanabaenales > Pseudanabaenaceae > Pseudanabaena. The sequence goes on from JAYUSC010000417.1 coordinate 2,238, forward strand.
CGGCACGGATGTAGCACGGGAAGCGGCAGATATCGTCTTAACCGATGATAACTTTGCCACGATTGTGGTAGCGATCGAGCAAGGACGGGCGATTTATCAGAATATTCGCAAGTTCATGACCTATATCCTTGCCTCAAATGTGCCAGAAATCGTACCATTCTTAGGAATGGTTGCCTTTAAGATCCCGCCTGCGCTAACAATTTTACAAATTCTGGCGGTAGATTTGGGTACTGATATGGTTCCCGCGCTAGCGCTGGGAGCGGAAACTCCTGAAGCAGGAATTATGAATCGTCCACCTCGTCCTAAACAAGAATTTCTGCTCAATGTTCCCTTACTAATTCGCGCTTATCTGTTTTTGGGAGTAATTGAAGCAGTTCTATCAATGTTGGGATTCTTTATTGTCTGGTGGAGTTATGGTTACTCGTTAGCAGATTTACAACAAGTGACACCGATGATTCTCAACCGTACTGCCGATCCCACGGTGACGGGCATCTATCGCCAAGCAACAACCATGACTCTAGCCGCGATCGTCGCTTGTCAAGTCGGCAATTTATTCGCCTGTCGTTCATCTTGGGGTTCCATATTTCGTCAGTCCTTATCTAATAACAGTTTGATCTGGTTAGGAATCACTGTTGAATGTGTGGCTCTCTTCGCCTTCATCGACTTCCCTCCCTTTAGACAAGTATTTGGAACCGCCTCATTAGCCAATTGGCATTGGTTGATTTTGCTAGCCTGTCCAGTGATTTTGATCGTTGCCGAAGAGATTCGCAAGCTATCACTTCGTAACCGCAGACGAGGCAATGTTAAATGAAGCTTTGCTTATATGGGTAAGTGGGTGAAGTTAGAAAAATTGGCAAAATCAAGTTTCACCTGATTTCCTACATGAGCGAATAATTTATCTCCATAAAGGCGATCGCTATTTACTGTGAGTCGTGATTTATGGGCCGAGCGCATCAACAATCTATCTCCTTAAGGCGATCGCCATAACTTAGCTATTACATTTTGTAGCGTATTCAATCAACTCATGCACGAAGTCAAGCGATCGCCTGTCATATTTAGCATTGATTGCAATTTGTAGATGTGGGAGTTATTCAATCAGCAACTTTTAAGAGATAGAAAATGAACGCTATACCCGAAACAACTACACCTCAAAAAACAGCAATAATCTTGGGCTTTTGGTCGGCAATATTCGCAAGTGTATTTACGATTTTATTCTTGCTGTAAATAATTCGTTGATTTATGACTGATGCAATGGCAAAAGCCCTATCTCCTCGTTTTGTAGAATGAGCTATCAAGGAATTATTTACAGCTAGAACTATTTCGGATTGCTATATTTTTAAAAGCATAAAAACATGAATAAAAC
>JAYUSC010000418.1:0-3597 GCA_043755885.1 Pseudanabaena sp.
CGCCTTTTGTGTTTTGGAATAGCAATCGGTTTTTTGACAGCGATTTGCGCTAGAGCAAAGCGCTGTATTGTTATACTGAATGACGTAGATAGTCTCAAACCACTGAACTAGTTATATATTCAGTGTTCGCGGCAAAAAATGCAGGTATTTAGGAGAAATATAGAGCCATGATCAACATCGGTGGCAACCCGCTCATGATTCTTTTGGCAATCGTGGCAGCTTTAGGAGGCGTGGGTTTATATTTTGTGCGAAACTTTCGCCCTGAACTAGCCCGTGACCACGATATATTTTTCTCAGCGATCGCCTTGGTCTATGGCATCATCTTGCTGGCTTTTAATTTTCGGATGGAAATTACCACACAGCTAGCACAAGTATTAGTTGTCGGCTTTGCGGGTTGGTTTGCGGTCGAGTCCTTAGTACTGCGCCAAGCCCTAGCCAATCAGGCCCGAAGAGCGCCTTCTAGCCCTCTTGTCGATGACGAAGAACCGATCGGTTCGGACTATCGAGTTGAAATTGACCCCACTCGCGAAATTGCTGCTCGTCGTGATCGCGATCCTTCGCGTCGGATGCGTGGCACTATTTCTAACAGTGCTGAAGCCAGTGAGCTACGTGGCGACACCACTGATCCTCGCCGTTCACGCCGTCCGAAACGCAGTAGTGGTGAGTCCAGCGGGAATGACTCAGTGATTGACATTGACGAAAGCGATATCCGTCCTGTCAGCCCAAAACGTCGCCCACGCCCTAGCGACGATAATATAGGCGGTGAGCGTCCCAGAAATCGTAACGGCGAATCTGACAACTTTGGTAATGGTGAATCTGGCAAAGACCCTGCTGCTGCATCTGGACGTAGACGGCGACCATCAGGTCGTCCTTCCCCATATGCCAATAACGATGGGACAAATACTGACGATTTTTAGATTTATTTGCTAGAGTTAATCACAAACGTACTTTTGATACTTAAGCAGGCATGCATAATTAAATATAAAACCCAAAGAAGCTGATTTACCCGCTTTGTGGGCAAATCAGCTTCTTTGGGTTCTGGTTTTTGTTAGGCTAAAGTACCTATCTAGATTCACTTAAATTAAAGTTATCTAAATAATTTTCCATGGTTGTCACTTTTTGCTACAACTATAAAATACAAGTTTCAAATATCAATTTCAAAAATTCTGGGAATTCTTTGAAATTGATATAAGCTATGAGTCTTTGGAAGGCAGTGACATATTAAACTGTTACTATCCCCACAAACTGATTTGATCAACCATCACTTGGGCTTTCGATCAACCGTGAGTTATTGCGTTAATCCGAACTGTGCTAATCCGAATAACGAACCATTTGCCATGAATTGTGCGGCTTGTGGTTCTAATTTGAAGCTGCGAAATCGTTACCGAGCTAGTCGTCCACTAGGCAAAGGTGGGTTTGGCGCGACTTTTTTGGCTGCTGATGAGGGGCTACCAGGGTTCCCATCTTGTGTGGTCAAGCAATTGCGCCCCAACACCCAATCCCAGAGTGTGATGAAAATGGCGCGAGAATTATTTGAGAGAGAAGCTTTTACGCTTGGCAAAATTGGTAGTCATCCTCAGATTCCGCGCTTGCTAGATTATTTTGAAGAAGATAGTAATTTTTATCTAGTCCAAGAATTTGTCGATGGGGAAACTTTAAAACAAGAATTTGAACGGCGTGGTGCATTCAACGAAATTGAAATTCGGAAAGTTCTTGCAGAAATATTTCCAGCACTCGGATTTATGCATGAAAACGGCGTGATCCACCGTGATATTAAACCAGCTAATATCATGCGTCGCAAACAAGATGGACAGTTGGTATTAATTGACTTTGGTGCAGTTTCTAGCCAAGTCAACAAGCCGTCGGCGGATGATGATCCCAGTGGTTTATTAACTAACTTTGCGATCGGGACACCAGGATTTGCGCCACCAGAGCAGATGGCGATGCGTCCTGTTTACTCTAGCGACCTATATGCTACGGCAATGAGTTGTCTGTATCTGATGACGGGGCGATCGCCTAAGGATTTACCCCACGATCCATACACAGGTGAAATTAATTGGAAATCGCAGGTTAAACTTAGCGATCGCCTCAGAGTAGTTTTTGAGAAGCTTCTTCAGCAGTCAGTATCACAGCGATTTCGCTCAGCAGAAGAAGCTTTGCGTGCTTTAGAGTCTGGTGGTATTTCTGAAGAACCGCCTAAAGCTACTACCCCAGCCTCAAACTATACTCTTCCTAATGCGCCATCTTCTGTGACTGTGAGACCGGCTACTCAGACACCCAACTCACGCATTCAATCACAGAAACATGGCAGTGGGCAGGGAACGCAATTTGATAACAGCGGCATGTTGACCACAGGTGGAACAAGAACAGGTAGTCGGATTGGTGCTGGTGAGCTTAAAGGCGGGCGTAGAGTCATTGTTGAATACAATCAAGGCAAGCGTAACTTTGCCAACCAAGATTACTCTAAAGCTGCATTTGGCAGTGCAACACTTGTGGGCATTGTGATGAGTCGGTCTAAGTTAGTTGAAGCAGATTTTTGCCATAGTGACTTGGCGGGGGCTAGCTTTCAAGGCTCCAATCTATCTCAAGCTAAGCTAAATAGTGCCAATTTACGAGAAGCGAAAATGCAACGCGCCATCCTGATCAAGTGTGATTTGGGTAGTGCTTCGATGATTTTGGCTGATTTACGAGAGGCAAATCTCCAGTCAGCTTATATGAGTAAGGCTGACTTGTCGGGGGCTAATTTAAGCGGGGCTAATTTAAAAGGAGCTTATCTAAGTCAAGCAAATTTAAGTGGCACAAATCTTTGTGGTGCAGATTTGAAAGGGGCTAAGATATCCGATGATCAATTAGCTCAAGCCAAAACTAATTGGGGTACGATTCGCCCTGATGGTAGTAAGCGCTTATTTTAAACATTTAGATGTTGGGTCAGTACTTCGGGCTGCCTCAATAGTATGTATGTACGGACATTAATTTTGTGAGACTTCCTGATCATCAACTGATTGCATTATTTACTGACTTGATTGGAGTCGATAATATTGTTCTATGCGATCGCATAATCCCCAATTTGCACGATCGCATTGTGAGTAGCCTCACGCCTGATAGCCTCGCGCCAGTTTGTGTACTTTATCCCCAGACGACTGCTGAATTAGCATCTGCGATCGCATTAGCATCTGAACATCGATTACGAGTTCTAACCTGTGGTAATGCGACCAAGTTAGATTGGGGTGGCTTGGTCAGTCGGGCGGATCTGGTGATCAGTACATCTAAGTTAAATCGGGTGATTGAGCATTGTGTTGGTGATCTTACGGTCACGGTTGAGGCTGGGGTAAAGTATCAGGATTTGCAAACCGTCTTGGCAAAAGCAGGACAATTTTTAGCGATCGATCCTCCTTACAGCGCTAATGCGACGATTGGTGGAATTTTAGCCACAGGTAGCGCGGGTTCATTGCGACATCGTTATCACAGCGTGCGGGATATGTGCTTGGGGATTGAGTTTGTACGATCTGATGGGGAAGTGGTCAAGGCGGGTGGGCGCGTCGTCAAAAATGTGGCTGGCTATGACCTGATGAAATTATTGACAGGTTCTTACGGAAC